>JAFEES010000293.1 GCA_018240995.1 Pseudomonadota bacterium
TTTGGGGCTGAAGGCTGCGGCTCCAGTTCCGCCTGCGCGGAACTGGACAGCCTGACGAGCACAGCGTCTTGCTGTGCCCCCGGGAGGGGTGAGGGGCATCTGCGGCATGTACATAGTCAGGATGTTTTACTTAAATTCCCGCTCGCGCAGCCACTTGGTGGCGATCCATTTCTCACCCTCGGTCACGGGGGCTCCGCCGTGCAGGGTGCGCGTGCTGGGGTGGGGGCGTTCATAGCTGAAGAACACCGCGTTGCCCTGGCGCGGGGCTATCTCCAGCGGCACGTCGGGGAAGGTGGTGCCGCCGCCCTTGACGGGATTGTTCAGGTAGATCACCAGCGTGGCCACGCGCTGGCCGCCGCGCTGCAAGATGCTGGGCGTGCCGGACTCGCCCGGCTCGAAGTAGTCGTAATGCGGCTTGTATTCGGCGCCGGGGCGGTAGTGCAGCACCTGCAGGCCCTCGCCGTTTTCCACGGGCCAGTTCACCAGGCGCGCGATGCGCTGTTCCAGCCGGGCCACGACCTCGTTTTCGCCGCGCTCGAAGAACATGCCGTCGCTGGTGCGCGCCTGGTTCACCTCCTGGCCGCCGGTGGCCGTCTGTACGGTGAGCGAGCGCGCCATGCGCGAGCCCGCGGCCTCGACGATGGACTGGCATTCCTCGGCCGACAGCAGGTTGCCGAACAGCACCACGCGCGGGTTGGCCATGGCCATCAGCACCTCCACCTGGCGGTCGCCGACGTCGATGCACAGGGGCGAATCGGCTATGGCCGGGTCTGGCACGGGCACGGCGGGCGGCTGGCCCTTGTCCAGCGCCACCTTGTCCAGGTGCGCGCGCAGCACCAGCTCCACGGCGGCAATGGCCACGTCCTCATTCCAGCCCGAGGCGCGCATGCCCTCGATCAGCGCCGGCGCGGCCACGCCGGCACTGGCCTGGGCGATGATCCACTGGCGCAGTTCGGGGGTGATGGTCTGGGACAGGCTCATGGCGCTGGCTCCTCCTCAAGTGGTTTGACGGCGAAACACCAGGCGCTCGGGCGTGCTGGCGCCGGGGGCCCAAGCATAGCCCTCCAGGTCAAAACCTTCGAGCTGGTGCGGCGTGGTGACGCGCCGCTGTATGGCGTAGCGCGCCATCAGGCCGCGCGCGCGCTTGGCGTAGAAGCTGATGATCTTGTATTGCCCGTTCTTGTAGTCCTCGAACACGCATTCGATGACGCGCGCCTTGAGCGTCTTCAGATCCACCGCTTTGAAATATTCCTGCGAGGCCAGGTTCACCACCACCGGCGTCATGTCCTGGGCCAGGCACTGGTTCAGGTGTTCGGCAATGCTTCGGCCCCAGAACTGGTACAGGTTGGCGCCGGCGTCGGTCGCCAGGCGCGAGCCCATCTCCAGACGGTAGGGCTGCATCCAGTCCAGCGGGCGCAGCACGCCGTACAGGCCGGAGAGGATGGCCAGATGCTGTTGCGCCCAGTCCAGGTCGCCCAGGGACAGGGTGGTTGCCCGCAGGCCCTCGTACACATCGCCGTTGAAGGCCATCACGGCCTGGCGCGCGTTGTCGGGCGTGAACTTTGGCCGCCAGGCGGCGTAGCGCGCCACGTTCAGCGCCGCCAGCGGGTCGCTGATGGACATCAGCGAGGCGATGTCTTGCGGCGACTTCTCGCGCAGCACGGCGATCAGCCGCTCGGCCTGGGGCACGAAGGCCGGCAGCGTGTGTGGCAGGCCGGCGGGCAGCGGCGTTTCGTAGTCCAGCGACTTGGCGGGCGAGAGCAGGAACAGCATGCGGGGCTCCGGTGATCCCAGCCGCTGACTTTTGCATCAGATGGGGCCTCGGCCCTTGAGTGGCAAGCGCAAGCAGCTATGGTTTTGATGGTTCCAAAAATACGACCGGGGGCCTTGGCCCCCGGTGTCGTCAGGCATGGCCGTACTTTAGACGGCGGCGCCTTCCTTCTCGAACGGCAGTTGCAGTTCACGCAGGTCGCGGCGGGTTTCCACCAGTACCAGCGGGCCTTCGTCCAGCACCACGGCCGGCGGGCGCGGGCGCGGCACATGCACCGGCTGGGGCTCGGCGGCGATGGCGGCCTGCACGGCGGCAACCTTGTCGGCGTCGGAGTTGACCCACTGCAGGCCCGAGGCCTGGGCCACATCCAGCAGCGACTGCACGGGCAGCGTGAAGGCCTGCACGCGCGGCATGCCTGCGGCCGGGGTGGCCTCGGCCTGTATGGCTGGTGCCGGTGCGGGGGCCGGCACCGGGGCTGGCGCCGTGGGGGCCGGGGCAACGGTCGGGGCAGCGGCCACGGGCACCGGTTCGGCTGGTGCCGGCGCCGGCTCGGTCACGGCTTGCGCTGTGGTTTCGGACGCGGGGCTGGGTGCTGCCACCGGGGCGGCTGGCGCGGCAAAGTAGCTGCGGCGTGCGGGCTCGGACGCGGACTCCTCGGCGGCGGCCGGGGCCGGGGCGCTCGGGAGGTCGAACTCCATCAGCGGCGCGGCGGGCGCGGCCTCGTTGCCGTCGCCGGTGCGCGGTGTGCGCTCGGCGCGGTCGCGGCGGTCGCGGCCATAGCGGTCACGTGAACGGCGCTCGCGGCGCTCCTCGCCCGCGGCGGGGGCCTCGGGCTGGCCGGTGGCGACCTCGTTGGCCGTCAGATCCAGGTCGGGCAGGGCGTCCAGCGGTGCAGTGTCGGCAAAGTCCGCCACTGGGGCGGCTGCTTCACCGCCGCGTGGGGCGCGCTCGCGACGCGGCTCGCCGCGTTCACGGCGCTCGTTGCTACGCGCGGGGCGCTCGCTGCGCTCGGGCGTGGCCGTGGTTTCGGGCGTGTCGCTGGCCGTGGCCTGGGTGCTCACCGCGGTTTGCTCGGCGTTGGCGGAGGGCGCCGCGCTGCGCTCGCGGCCATTGCGACCCTCGCGCGGCTGGCGCGGCTTGTCGCCCTCGGGGCGCTCGTTGCGGCGTTCGCCGTCACGCTCGTTGCGCTCGCCACGGCCGTTGCGGCCTTCGCGCGGCTCGCGGTTCTCACGGTTGTCGCGGCCTTCGCCGGCCGGGCGTTCGCCACGGCGTCCGCGTCCCTCGGCGGCTGCGCCTTCGCGGTTGGCGTCACGGTTGCCGCCGCGCTCACCTCCGCGGCGGCTGCCACGCTCGCCGCCGCGGCCGTCGCGGCGCGCCTCGGTGCGGGCCGGCGTCTCGGCCGGTTGCGGCACGGGAGCGGCCGCCGGTGCCGGCGCCGGGCCAAAGCCGAACAGGCTCTTGAGCCAGGCGAAGAAGCCTTGCTCGGGCGCCGGCGTGGGTGCCGGGCGCGGCTGCTGCGGCGCGGGCGTGGGTGCCGCGGCCGTGCGCGGCTGGCCCTGGCCGCGTGCCGGGGCTTCGGGGCGCGGCTCGGTCACCGGGGCGGGGGCATCGGGCAGCACGCCCTTGATCACGGGTTGCTGCTTGTTGGTGGGCTCCTGCGAGCGGCGCGTGATGCCGGTCTGCTCCTCGGCCACCTCGGCCAGGTTGTAGCTGGCGTCCAGGTCGTCCAGGCGCGGGTCGTCGTGCTTCAGGCGCTCCAGGCGATAGTGCGGCGTGGCCAGGCTCTTGTTGGGGATGAGCATGATGGCCACGCGCTTGCGCAGCTCGATCTTGGCGATCTCGTTGCGCTTTTCGTTCAGCA
>JAFEES010000294.1 GCA_018240995.1 Pseudomonadota bacterium
GGCCCGGCCCGCCCCTTGATTCTGACCATGGTGGGCACGGCCGTGACGGTGGAGGCGCTGGATACCGAGGGCCGCTTTCTGGGCGGCCTGATCGTGCCCGGCCACGGCATCATGCTGCGCGCGCTGGAGATCGGCACCGCCGGCCTGCATGTGCCCACGGGCGAGGTGAAACTGTTTCCCACCAACACCAGCGACGCGCTGACCAGCGGCGGCACCTACGCCATTGCCGGCGCCGTGGAGCGGCTATACCAGCACCTGCAGCAGCACTGCGGCCAGGCGCCGCTGTGCCTGATGACCGGTGGCGCCGGCTGGAAGATGGCGCCCAGCATGGCGCGCCCCTTCGAGCTGGTGGAAAACCTGATCTTCGACGGCCTGCTGGAAATCGCCTTGCGCCGCTTTGCCTCCGCGGCGGCCTGAATCACTCCTTCGCCGCGCCATCGGTGCCATCGGTGCCATCGGCGCCATAGGCCTGCACCAGCCGCGCCAGATGCGCGCCCTGCGCCGGCTCCAGATAGGGCAAGAGCAGCCCCAATACATGGCGCACGCCGCCCAGCAGCGCGCTTTGCGCGCCCTCGGGCTCCAGGGCGCGGCGCGGGTCGTGCACGTATTCAAAGCTCAGCCAGTAGGTGGCCACCAGCACCATGCAGTTGGCCGTGGTCTCGGGCGCACCGCCCGGCGGCAGGCGCAGCGCGCCACCGTTATGCAGGGCCGCCAGCAGCGTGTGCATGGCCTGGGTCTTGGCCCGCAGCAGGGGGGGGAACTGGGCCTCCAGCTGGCGGTTGCGCGCCAGCAGGTGGTTCAGGTCGCGGTACAGGAAGCGGTATTGCCAGACCAGCTCGAACAGGCGGTGCATGAAGAACCAGGCGTCCTCCACATCGGCCACGTCGCCGGCCGCCTGCAGCAGCGCGCCCAGCGCCTGCTCGTACTGCGCAAACAGCGCATTCACGATCTCGTCCTTGGCGCGGTAGTGGTAGTAGAGGTTGCCGGAGCTGATGCCCAGCTCCGCGGCGATGGCGGCGGTGGAGACATGGCTCTCGCCAAAGCGGTTGAACAGCCCCAGGCTGGCTTCGAGTATGCGCTCTGCCGTGCGACGAGGGGCTTTGCGGGCCATGGCCATCCTCCGATGGTCGTGAAGACCATGCCACTGTACGCCGCAAGTGCGTCGAATCGGTGTCAGCGCGCAGCGCGTCTGCGCGTTCGGTCTGTCAAGCCTTGGGCTTGCCGGCCTGCAGCTCGGCCAGTGCCTGCTCCAGCGCCGCCACCCGCTCGCGCAGCGCCTGCACCTCGTGTGCCGTAGGCACGCCCAGGCGTTGCAAGGCCTTGGCGACGCGTTCTTCGAAGATGCCCTCCAGCCTGTCCCACTGGCCGGCCGCACGCTCGCCCAGGCCCGAGGCCAGCTGGCTCATGCGCTGCGCCGCGCCGCTGAGCTGCTCCTCGGCCGCGCTCTGGCTCTTGCGCTGCAGCGCCTGGCCTTCGCGCACCAGGGCCTCGAAAACCTTGCTGCCCTCCTGCTGCGCCTTGGCAAACGCGCCCAGGCCGGCCAGCCAGATCTGCTGCGCGGAGTCGCGCGCCATGCGCGGCAGCTCATGTGCCGGATCCGGGGCGTCGTGGTCGCGGTTCGTGCGGGGCATGCATGCCTCCTGGGGCTTGTCTTGCTCGGGCAAACATTGTGGGCGCTGGCGCTGCCTTGGGGGTATAGGCGCGCGGCCCTAATCCGGCGCATGACGCAGCACGAGCGCAGCCCGGCGCAAGCGCAGGCTTCGGCGTAGGATGTCAAGGCGCACGAGGCGCATCCTCGCGTTGATCTCCATGCGGCCGGCGTGCGCGCCGGCCCAGGCCGAAAGGGGTTCGATCATGGAACGCGGCATCCGGGCAGCTTTTGTCGTGGTGCGGCTGGCGCTTGTCGCCGGCTTGGCGTTGCAGGGCGCGGCGGCGCTGGCGGTATCCTGGTCGGGCGCGAACGCGTTGAACGTGGCCGACCCGGCCTACGGCGTGACGGCTTTCACGGTGGGGGTGCCGACGGGCTGGAAGTTTGCCGGCGCCGTGGTGCGCGACGCCAGCTGCCACGGGCATGGGCCTGGCCTCAAGAGCATCGCGCTGGCGCCGGACGGCGCGACCGCCATTGGTTTCTTCCCGGGGTATGGCTGGTCGTGGACGAGCAATGCCTTCATCAGCCAGTCCATGGCCCGCACCGGCTGCCCGGGCAGCCAGATCACGAGTGCCGCGGATTTCCTGGTCAAGGTTGCCGTGCCCAACCTGCACCCCAACGCGCGGGTGCTGGCGGTGCAGCCCATGCCTCAGGATCGCCAGGCGGCGCTCGCGCAACAGCTGGCGCAGATGCGGCAGATGACCGAGCAGACGGCGGCGCAGTTTCGCAAACCTCCACCGGTGTTGACGCTGGATGGCGCGCAGGTGCGCGTGGCCTATGACGATCAGGGTCGGGCCATGGAGGAGTTGCTGCGCTCCGTGGTGGACTGCACCGAGACGACCATGCCCGGCATGGGGCCGCAACCCGCTTTCACGCAGCGCATGTGCGGCAGTCGCTTCGTCTTCTTTGTGCGCGCGCCACAGGGCCAGCTCGACGCCCTGCTGGCCTCGCCCCAACTGGAGGACCTGAGCAAGCTGACGCGGCCCGAGCCGGCCTGGTCGCAGCGTGTGGCGGCCGATCAGCAACGCCAGTTCCAGCAGAACGAGGCCCGGCGCAATGCCGACTTCCAGGCCAACCTGCGCGCCAACCAGGCCCAGCATGAGGCCATGCTGCAACGCGGCAGGCAGTTCCAGCAACAGCAGCGCCAGCAATTCGAGCGCAGCCAGGCGGCCGACCGGGCCACGGTGGCAGCCATGCAGGATGGCGCGCACCGGCAGGTTCTCAGCACGCTCGGGCGCCAGGAATTCGTCAACCCGGGCACCGGCCAGATCGTGCAGGGCAGCGCCAACTACAACCACCAGTGGATCTCATCGGACGGGCGCAGCATGATCCAGAACAACGATCACCAGTTCAATCCCAACGGCGTGGTCAACCCCATCTCGCAGAGCTGGACGCCCCTGGTGCCGCGCTGAGAGCCTGAGGCACACCATGCCGCCGCGCCATGCCGCCGCGCCCCCAGCGCCTGCCGCGCAACCAGTCACGCGCCTGGCGCGCTGGCGGGTGCTGCTGGCGCGCTACTGGGCGTGCAACATGACGCTGGTGTACGACCTCGGCAGTGGCTGGCCCGGCTTTGGCTATACGCCGGACGAGACGCAGGACATGCGCGCCGTGGCCGTGCGCGTGCGCCGCACCGAATTCGGCGCCTGGGTGCTGCTCGTGGTGTTGCTGGCGCTGCCCATGCTTGGCGTGGGCATGTGGCTCGGCCTGAGCCTGCTCGATGCCATGGCAGGCGGCGCAGGCAATGCGGCCCGGCTACCCGCCAGCCTGCTCTATCTGATGTTGGCGCTGCAGGTGCTGCTGGCCCTGTCGGTGGTCTTGCCGGCGGGCATGCTGGCGGCTGCGGCGCTCACGGGATACTGGTTCAAGGTGCCCGATGCCGCCCTGCCCGGGCATGACTTTGCGCTGCACTATGGGCGCAGGCTGTGGCTCCAGCTGACGCGCATGGCAGCGCTGAGCGCATCGGTCG
>JAFEES010000295.1 GCA_018240995.1 Pseudomonadota bacterium
CAGCAGTTCACCGAGCTGCAAATCGGTGCAATCACTGCCTAAGGAAGGACAAGAGTCATGGCACAGAAAAAAGGCGGCGGCTCTACGCGAAACGGGCGCGATTCCAAGCCCAAGATGCTTGGCGTGAAGGCTTACGGTGGTGAGCTGATCAGCGCCGGCTCGATCATCGTGCGCCAGCGCGGCACGCGCATCCACCCCGGCGTGAACGTCGGCGTGGGCAAGGATCACACGCTGTTCGCCCTGGTGGACGGCCATGTGTCTTTTGGCACCAAGGGCGCATTGTCCAAGCACACCGTCAGCGTGACGCCGGCCTAAAGGCCCGTCGTTCACTGGCAGCGTGACGCAAAGCCCCGACTCGTCGGGGCTTTGTTGTTTTCAATGCGGGGGCGCCGGGTTGTGGCGCCCACCGATGGCACCCATGGCCAAGTCGGCAGCACGGGTGCGGTTTTGTAAACTGGATACCCATGAAGTTCGTCGACGAAGCCTTTATCGACATTGCCGCTGGTGACGGCGGCAACGGCTGTGTGTCGTTCCGGCACGAAAAATACAAGGAGTTCGGCGGGCCCGACGGAGGCGACGGCGGGCGTGGCGGGCATGTGTATGCGCTGGCCGATCCGAACCTGAACACCCTGGTGGACTTTCGCTTCTCGCGCCGCCACGAGGCCAAGCGCGGCGAGCATGGCAAGGGCTCGGACATGTTCGGCGCCGCCGGCGGCGACATCACGTTGAAGATGCCGGTGGGCACCATCATCACCGACGCCAACACCGGCGAGCAACTGTATGAGCTGCTCACGCCGGGCGAGGTGATCACTATCGCCAAGGGCGGTGATGGCGGCTTTGGCAACCTGCGCTTCAAGAGCGCGATCAACCGCGCGCCGCGGCAAAAGACGCCGGGCTGGCCGGGCGAGAAGAAGAACCTGAAGCTTGAGCTGAAGGTGCTGGCCGACGTGGGCCTGCTGGGCATGCCCAATGCCGGCAAGTCCACCTTCATCGCGGCCGTCTCCAATGCACGGCCAAAGATCGCCGACTACCCGTTCACCACGCTGCACCCCAACCTGGGCGTGGTGCGCGTGGGGCCCGAGCAGAGCTTTGTGGTGGCCGACATCCCGGGCCTGATCGAGGGTGCATCCGAGGGGGCGGGCCTGGGCCACCAGTTCCTGCGCCACCTGCAGCGCACGCGTCTGCTGCTGCATGTGGTGGACATGGCGCCGTTCGATGACAGCATCGATCCCGTGGCGCAGGCCAAGGCCATCGTCGCCGAGTTGAAGAAATACGACGAAGAGCTGCACGGCAAGCCACGCTGGCTGGTGCTCAACAAGCTGGACATGGTGCCGGCCGAGGAGCGGGCGGCGCGCGTCAAGGACTTCGTCAAGCGCTTCAAATGGAAGGGGCCTGTGTTCGAAATCTCGGCCCTGACGCGCGAGGGCTGCGAGCAGCTGGTGCGGACCATCTACCAGCATGTGCATGCCCAGCAGCAGGCGCAGAACGGGCCGGCCGAGGTCGATCCGCGCTTTGCCGGGCAAGAACCGCAGGACTAACCCGGCGGGTCGTTGAGCACTATATTATTTATAGCTTATAACGCTTGCCGGATAAGCGGTTGAGTCAACTTTAATTTCAAAAAATGGCTTCCAGTGTCTTGCGCGACGCGCGTCGCATCGTGGTCAAAGTGGGCTCCAGCCTGGTCACCAATGAGGGACGTGGCCTGGACGAGGTGGCCATTGGCGAGTGGAGCCGCCAGCTGGCGGCCCTGGTGCGCGGCGAGGGCGGCGAGGCTGGCCAGGCGCGCGAGGTCATCATGGTCTCTAGCGGCGCCATTGCCGAGGGCATGAAGCGCCTGGGCTGGGCCAGCCGGCCCAGCGAGATCCACGAGCTGCAGGCCGCGGCCGCCGTGGGCCAGATGGGCCTGGCGCAGATGTACGAGACCAAGCTGCGCGAGCAGGCCATGGGCAGTGCCCAGGTGCTGCTGACCCATGCCGACCTGGCCGACCGCGAGCGCTACCTGAACGCCCGCTCCACCCTGCTGACCCTGCTGCGGCTGGGTGTGGTGCCGGTGATCAACGAGAACGACACGGTGGTCACGGACGAGATCAAGTTCGGCGACAACGACACCCTGGGCGCCCTGGTGGCCAACCTGGTGGAGGCCGATGCCCTGGTCATACTCACGGATCAAAAGGGCCTGTATACCGCCGATCCGCGTCGCGACCCGCAGGCCCAGTTCGTGCACGAGGCCAAGGCCGGCGATCCGGCGCTGGAGGTCATGGCCGGCGGTGCTGGCTCCAGCATCGGCAAGGGCGGCATGATCACCAAGATCGTGGCCGCCAAGCGCGCGGCCGGCTCCGGCGCGTCCACCGTGATTGCCTGGGGGCGCGAACCGGATGTGCTGCTGCGCCTGGCGCGCGGCGAGGCCATAGGCACGCTGCTGGTGGCGCAGACGCAAAAGAAGCAGGCACGCAAGCAGTGGATGATGGATCACCTGCAGCTGCGCGGCTCGGTCACGGTGGATGCGGGCGCGGCCGCCAAGCTGCGTGGCGAGGGCAAGAGCCTGTTGCCCATAGGCATGGTGGCGGTGGAGGGTGACTTTGCGCGCGGCGACGTGATTGCCGTGCGCGACGCGGGCGGTGCCGAGGTCGCGCGCGGCCTGGCCAACTACGCCAGCGCCGACGCGCGCCGGCTGTGCCGCAAGCCATCGTCGGAGTTCGAGCGCCTGCTGGGCTATGCGGCCGAGCCCGAGATGGTGCACCGCGACAACATGGTGGTGTTTGCCGCCTGACCGTCAGCCTCAGCGCACCACGCCGGCCGCTGCATGGGCGCAGCTTAGGCGCCCGAAGGTTTCTTGTGCGCGGCCGCAGCAGGCGGCGTTTCCGCCAGCGGTGCCGGCATGCTGTTTTGCGGGTCGGGATCGAAGCTGGCCCCCGGCGGCAGCTCCATGCCCGGGTTGACCAGCAGCGAGCTGGCCCGGTGCATGGGCGGCTGGCCGCTCTCGTGCTCGCGCGCGCGCATGCCGCTGCGCAGGTAGCGGTTGCGTTGTTCATGGCGCGGCACAAAGCGAGCCAGCTCGGTCAGCGCCATTTCGTAGACGCCGCGCTTGAATTCCACCACCACGTCCAGCGGCACCCAGTAGTCGTTCCAGCGCCAGGCATCGAACTCCGGATGGTCGGTGGCGCGCAGGTTCAAGTCCCAGTCGTGGCCCAGCAGCTGCAGCAGGTACCAGATCTGTTTCTGTCCACGGTAGTGGCCGCGCGCGTCGCGGCGGATGTACCGGTCAGGCACCTCGTAGCGCAACCAGTCCCGGGTGCGGGCAATCACACGTACCTGGTTGGGCTGCAGGCCCACCTCTTCGTGCAGTTCTCGGAACATGGCTTGTTCCGGGTTTTCTCCGCGGTCTATGCCGCCTTGAGGGAACTGCCAGCTGTGGGTGCGTATGCGCTTGCCCCAGAATACCTGGTTTCTCTGGTTGAGCAGGATGATGCCGACGTTTGGGCGGAAGCCGTCCCTGTCAAGCATAATCTAACCCCAAATTTTTAAAACTGTGGTCATTATGCACGCTGCCCCGGCTGCGGCAAACCAAGACGCC
>JAFEES010000296.1 GCA_018240995.1 Pseudomonadota bacterium
GGCAAGATGCCGGCGCTCCCGGCCCCCATCCCAACCTTCCCCCAAAGGGGGAAGGGGCTAAGGCAGGCACCATCCCAGCCTTCTCTCAGAGGGATAAGGGGTTAAGGCCAGCGCCAAATAAGCGCTGTGTACTATCAAAAGTAGTGTGGATACACAAACTCCCCGCAGCCGCGCAGCGCTACACCTTCCTCACCTTCACCGGCAAGCCCTGGCGTACCACGGCGCCCGAGACCCAGTCGATCCACACGTTGTCCTTGGCCGGCCTGGTGGGGTCGGCAAAGCCCAGGCGGTTCAAATTCACGCCGTTGCCGTGCTGCGGGTTGTGGTGCGTGGGGTTGCCATCGACCACATGGGCCACGGTGCCCAGCTGGGTGTGGCCGTAGCCGTATTCGATGGCTATCGCGCCCTGGGCGATGCCGCCGCGCACCAGGGCCACGCCCTGGAGCTTGGCGCCGGGGGTGCTGACCTCGATGTGGTCGCCGTTGGCGATGCCCAGGCGCTGCGCGTCGTCGCGGTTCAGGCTGATGGGGTTGTGCGGGTGCACCTGGCGCAGGCGGTCGGCGGCGATCGACATGCTGCTCATCAGGTTGGATTTGTAGCTGCTCATGGTCAGCGGCCAGTCCTTCTCAGGATAGTGCTGGCGCATGCTGCTGCCGTCGGCAAAGCGCGTGGCAAACCAGGTGGGGCAACCGCTCAGGCGCTCGCCGGTCATGGAGTGGCGCATCTTGGCCAGGCCCTCGTGCCACAGCTGCACCGGGAACTTGTGCGCGGCCTTGATGTGGTCGCCCGCCCAGGCGTCTTCGATCTTGTCGAAGCGCCCGCCGCGCGTCATGACCATGGCCACGCGACGTACTTCCTCGGGCTTCAGGCGTTTTTCCACCTCTGGCATCCAGCGCGCCACGCCGGTGATGGCGATGTCGTCGTCGCTGGCCTCGCCCACGGGCTTGCCGGCCTGGTAGGCGATGTTGGCAATGGCGCGTATGTACAGGTCTTCAGCGTTCTCCAGATCCAGCGGTTCGCCGTCCTTGGTGGCCATGGCGTTTTTGCCAAAGCCGGGTAGCTGCAGCTGCTTGGCGACGGCGAACAGGAAGCTCTCCAGGTTCACAGGCTGGCCGTCGGCGGTCTGGGCCGTGGCCGACTGCACCACCGGCCAGCGCACGGTGCTGCTCTTGGCGATCACGTCGGCCCAGGGCGCGCCTATGCCCCAGCTTTCATACGTCACGGTGTCGGGCACGATGTAGTCGGCCAGGGCCGAGGTCTCGTTGATGAAGGGGTCGCAGGAGATGAACAGCGGCAGCTTCTTTGGGTCCTTGATGGCCTGCACCAGGGTGTTTTCAAAGCCGCAGATGGCGTACACCGGGTTGCTCATGTGGTTGATCCAGGCCTTGACCGGGTAGGGGTAGCCCAGGAGGCCCGCGGCCAGCATCTCGCTGCTCATGTTGCCGGGCGCCGGGTACCAGGGGGCGCGCGCGGGGTAGGGGTTCTGGCCGGCCTCCTTCTTGCGCTTGAATTCGCTGGTTTTTTCGTACGGGAAGCGCGTGCGCGACAGGGCCACGCCCGTGGGTTTGACGCTGCCTTCGAACTGCGCGAAGTTGTAGCGCGGGCCAGGGCCGAAGGGGCCGAAGGGGCCTGCGTCCAGCACCCAGCCGCCCTTGACGTTCAGGTTGCCTATCAGGTTGTTCAGCATGGCGATGGCGTAGGCGGTGTAAAAGCCCGCGCCGCTCATGGTGCCGCCGTGCGAGTTGGCCACGGCCAGCTTGCCGTGGCTGGTGAATTCGCGCGCCAGGTCTTCAATGTCTTTCACCGGCACGCCGCACAGCTCCGAATATTCCTGCAGCGTCTTCTTGTGCGCCTCGGTGCGCAGCTTGACGAAGGCGGTGCAGACGGCGACCGGGGCCGCGTCGCCCGCAGGGGTGAAGTCGCGCTCGACGATCAGCTCGGCCGGCCGGGCGCCGGTGTGGGGCGCCAGGCTGCCGTCGGCCAGCTGCACCAGGTACACGTCCTCGGCCGGGGTCTTCTCGTCCACGGGCTCGGGCAGGGGCAGGCCGATGTCGGCGCCGCGCAGGAACTGGCCGTGGCGCGGGTGCTTCTCGTCGTTGATCAAGAGGTGGGTGGCGTTGCTCCACGATGCCTCGCCGGCGGCGGCCATGGCGGCCGGGCCGGGCTGGGTCAGAAAGGTAGCGTCGTAGCGCTGGTTGTCGATGATCCAGCGGATCAGGGCCATGGCCAGCGCCAGGTCGGTGGCCGGCTTGATGGGCAGCCAGCGGTTGTTGTCGCCGGAGGCGTAGCTGGAGGACATGGGCAGGATGGGCGAGACCACCACGTAGCGGTAGCTGTCGTCATCGCGCGAGCGCGCCTCGGCCAGCTCGCGCCCCATGCGCTGGAAGGGGTTGCCCGCCTGCGCCGGCGCCGTGCCCAAAAACAGGCCGAAGCGCGAGTTCTTCCAGTCCGGCTTGCCGTGTGGCATGCCGGGAATGTTGCCCAGGGCGGCTGCCGTGCCCACGCGGTAGGTCTGGCCGCAGTAGGCGCCGTGGTTGGCAAAGTTGACCGAGCCAAACGCCGGGCCGACGAAGCGGCGGATCAGTGGCGTGCGGCCTTCGTTGGAGGCGTCGGTGAACAGCAGTTGGTTGGACTTGGGGCCGTACTCGGGGTTCTCGGCGTCGATCAGTGTCTTCACGTCGCGGATCGCGGCCAGGCCCTCCACATGGCCTTCGCCAAACAGGTTGCCGCCGGCGCAGACTTCCTTGACCAGCTGCTCCATGGAGATCGTCTTCCACTGGCCCGAGCCGCGCGGGCCCACGCGCTTCAAGGGGGCCAGCACGCGATGCGCCGCCTGCTGGTGTGCCAGCATGGCCGAGCCGCGCGCGCAGCTGGTGGCGCGGCCTTCCAGGCCGTTGTCGCCGCCGAGCATGGCGTAGACCTCGCGCACCGGCCTATCCATGGGGGCGTTGTGCGTGGTGGCCAGCGGGTGGTAGGGGTTGCCGGCGATGCGGATGATTGCGTTCTTGGCGTTGTCCACACGCACGCGTACGCCGCACTGCGTCCAGCAGCCCAGGCAGCTTGACGGGCTCACGGTCTGGCCTGGCTGGGTGCTGAGCTGGCCCGTCACCGGGTCGATGCGGAATTCGGGCGTCAGCGAATTGCCGCGCGTGGCGCTTTTCGTCGCCTTGCCCGAGCTGCCGGTGACCAGGCCCTTGGCGCCCTTGGCCATGGTCTCACCATAGCCCGCGGCAAAGGCCGCCAGGCCGCCGGCCACGGCGCCACCGCGCAGCAGCATGCGGCGGCGGTTGACTTCGGGTGCTTCTTGGGTGGGGTGTTGTTTCTTGTCGGTCATGTAAGCCCTTTCGAGGTGGGCGCCAGCAGCTTGTTTAACTATTTTTTGATAGCTGTTGGCGCTTACCCATATTGCGTTAGATGTGAATTTTGCTGACTATGTGCTTGTCGCGGAAGCCCCTCACCCCTCCCGAGGGCACAGCAAGACGCTGTGCTCTTCAGGCTGTCCAGTTCCGCGCAGGCGGAACTGGAGCCGCAGCCTTCAGCC
>JAFEES010000297.1 GCA_018240995.1 Pseudomonadota bacterium
TGACGCGGGTTTTGCTCCCTCTCCCCTCGCGGGAGAGGGGAGGAGGGCCCAGCGCCGCGACTTGTGTAGATACCAATGCGCTTGGGGCGGAGGGAGCAGGGACTGTTCAAACCGGGAAGATGGCATTGATCTGCCCCGTGCCCGAGGAGCCGAAGTACGGCGTCACCACCTCCACCTGGCCCTGGTATGCGTCCCAGCCCAGGGCGCCCAGCAGCATCGCGGTGTCGTGCATCATGCCTTCGCCGTGGCACTTCACGGCGTACTCGGGCAGCATGCCGCAGAACTCTTTCCATTGCCCGCGCTGCCACATGCCGACCACCTGGTGATCGACGTTTTCCAGGAACGGATTCCAGACCTTGTGCATGAACTGCTCGGACACGCCGTTTTGCGCAAAGCGATGCGACAGCGAGCCGCTGGCCAGCACCGCGACCGGGCCATCAAAGTCCTTCTCTATGGCCTCGCGCACGGCGCGGCCCAGGGTCACCGAGTCTTCCAGGTTGTGCACCGTGCACAGGGCCGAGACCGAGACCACCTTGAAGTGCTTGTCCTCGTTCATGTAGCGCATCGGCACCAGGGTGCCGTATTCCGGCTGCAGGCTGGTGTTGTCGTGCGCGCGCGTATGTACGCCGGCCTCGGTGGCGCGGCGGGCAATGGCGTGGCCCAGTGCCGGCACGCCTTCGTAGCTATAGGGCAGGTTCTTGATGAAGTGCGGCAGCTCGTTGGAGGTGTAGACGCCCTCCCAGCTTGGTGCACAGTTGACGTGGTAGCCTGAGTTGACCAGCCAGTGCGTGTCGAAGACCACGATGGTGCGCACGCCGGCAGCGCGCATGCGGCGGCTGATTTCCTTGTGCCCATCGATGGCGGCCTGGCGGCAGCCCTTGTGCGGCCCGTCCATCTCGGACAGGTACATCGAGGGCACGTGGGTGATCTTGGCGGCGAGTGCGAGTTGTCCCATGGTTTTCTCCTTGTGGATGGCGCTCTGGGCGCCTGGTGTGGAATCGATCAGACGGTTGTTCAGTCCAGCGTGATGCCGGACTTGCGTATGACTTCGGCGTAGCGTGCGGTCTCGCCGCGGATGAAGTCGGCAAACTGTTCCGGCGTGCCGCTCTGGGCGGCAATGCCGCCCTTTTCGAACGCATCCATCACGCTGGCGCTGCGCATGGCGCGATTCACCTCGGCATTCATGCGCACCACGATGGCGTCGGCCACGCCCGCGGGAGCCAGCAGGCCATTCCACGAGTTGGACACCACCTGCACCCCCTGCTCCGCCAGCGTGGGAATCTGCGGTGCGTAGACTGATCGCGCGGCCGTGGCCATGCCTATGGCCACCAGCTTGCCCGACTGCACATGGGCGCGGAACTCGGGCCAGTTGCCGAACATCATCGACACCTGGCCGCCCAGCAGGTCGGCCAGCGCGGGCGCCTGGCCCTTGTAGGGCACGTGGACGATGTCCACCCCGAGCTGGTTCTTGAGCATTTCACCCGCCAGATGCGCCGAGGTGCCGTTGCCAAACGAGGCGTAGCTGAGCTGCCGCCCGGCCTTGGCCTGGGCCACGATGTCGGCCACGCTCTTCAGGCCGCTGGCCGGGTGGGTGGCCAGCACATGCTCCGACAGGCCCATCAACGCCACCGGGCGCAGATCCTTCAGGCCGTCATAGGGCAGTTTCTTCACCAGCGTCTGGTTCACGGTGAAGCTGTTGGCCACGGTGACGAAGCTGCTGCCGTCGGGCGCCGACTTGGCCACGCTGTCCACGCCGATCACCGTGCCGGCGCCGGGCTTGTTCTCGACCACGATGGGCTGGCCCAGGGACTTGGCCACCTCGGCGGCCACCAGGCGCGTGACGAAGTCGGTGGTGCCGCCAGGCGCGAATGGCACGACGATGCGCACCGGCCTGGCGGGCCAGGCCTGGGCATGCACCACCCAAGGGTGAAGTGCCATCAGGGCGGCGCCCTGAATGAGAAGGCGGCGTTGCATGGCTCACACCCCCCAGCGCGGAATATGGTGGCTGCCGTAGGACACGGCGATGTTCTTGGCCTCGCAGAACACCTCGTAGCTGTAGTGGTTGCCCTCCCGCCCGGTGCCCGAGGCCTTGCTGCCGCCAAAGGGCTGGCGCAGGTCGCGCACGTTCTGGCTGTTGACGAAGGTCATGCCGGACTCAATGGCCTTGGCCAGGCGCAGCGCGCGGCCGGTGTTGTTGGTCCACAGGTAGGAGGACAGGCCGTACTGAATGTCATTGGCGATGCGGATCGCGTCCTCTTCGGTCTTGAAGGGGATGATGACCGGCACCGGGCCGAAGATTTCCTCCTGGGCGATGCGCATCTTGTTGTCCACGTCGGCAAACACCGTGGGCTGCACCCAGAAGCCGTTTTTGAACTTGTCGGCCACCTGCGGCGTGCCGCCGCCAAAGACCAGCTTGGCGCCCTCTTGCTGACCCAGCTCGATATAGGAGTTGACCTTGGCCTGGTGCGCCTTGGAGATCATGGGGCCGATGATGGTGTTCACATCCATGGGGTCGCCCACCGTGATCTTGGCGGCGCGCGCCACATAGTCGGCGACGAACTTGTCGTAAATGCTGGCCTGCACCAGGATGCGGCTGCCGGCCGTGCAGCGCTCGCCGTTGTTGGAGAAGATCATGAAGATGGCGGCGTCGAGCGCGCGCTCGTAGTCCGCATCGTCAAAGATGATGAAGGGCGACTTGCCGCCCAGCTCCATGCTGAATTTCTTCAGGCCCGCTGCGCGCACGATGCGGTTGCCGGTGGCAGTCGACCCGGTAAACGAGATCGAGCGCACGTCAGGGTGCGACACCAGCGCCTCGCCGGCGGTATTGCCAAAGCCATGCACCACGT
Organism: Pseudomonadota bacterium; assembly: GCA_018240995.1. Classification (GTDB taxonomy): domain Bacteria; phylum Pseudomonadota; class Gammaproteobacteria; order Burkholderiales; family Burkholderiaceae_C; genus Alicycliphilus. The sequence continues at coordinate 2,847 of JAFEES010000297.1, forward strand.
TGAACACGCCGGGCGGGATGCCGGCTTCGAGCGCCAGCTCGCCCAGGCGATTCGCGGTCAGGGGCGAGAGCTCCGACATCTTCAGCACCGCCGTGTTGCCGAAGGCCAGGCAGGGCGCGGTCTTCCAGGTGCTGGTCATGAAGGGCACGTTCCACGGCGAGACCAGGGCGCACACGCCCACCGGCTGCCACAGGGTGTAGTTCAGGTGGCCGGTGTCGCTGTCGTAGGTCTCGCCGTGCATGTGCTGGATATGCTCGGCAAAGTAGTAGAAGTTGTCGGCGGCGCGCGGAATCAGCACGCGCTTGGTCTGGTTGGTCACCTGGCCAGTGTCGGCCGTTTCCAGGTCGGCGATTTCCGGCACATGGGCGGCTATCAGGTCGCCCAGCTTGCGCACCAGGCGCGCGCGCTCCTTGACAGGCGTCGCCGCCCAGCCGGGAAACGCCGCCTTGGCCGCGGCCACTGCCGCGTTGACCTCGTCGGCGCCGCCGCTGGCGACCTCGGCCAGCACCTCGCCGGTGGCCGGGTTGATGGTTCCAAACACCTCGGCGCTGGCCACCTTTTGGCCGTTGATGATGTGGGAAATCATGACGGGACTCCTTTTTTCCAATTCAAATTTAATAGCTGCTTACTCTTATTCAATAAGGGCTTCAGCGCCATTTAGCCTGAATAGACACATAC
>JAFEES010000298.1 GCA_018240995.1 Pseudomonadota bacterium
TGCAGGAAGTCGCGGTAGAACAGCGTCTTGCCCTGCTTGGCCAGGCCCAGGGAGATGTAGAGCTCGGCGCGGCGCTTGCGCGGCATCAGCGTTGCCAGGAACTGCACGTAGGCGCTGGGGATCTCCATGTCCACCATGAAGTAGGCACGCGCAAAGCTGAACAGCATCTGCAGGTCAGTCTCGCCGAACAGCGCCGCATCGATCACCAGGGCACCATGCTCGCCATGCAATATGGGCAGCGCGAACGCCAGCTCGGTGAAGCCGTTGATCAGCTTGCCGACCACGTAGGCGCCCTTGTTGCGCAAGAACAGGCTGGTCAGCACCTGCAGCTGGAAATTGCTGCGCAGCTTCACCGCGCCCAGGCGCTCCCGCATGGCGTGCACCACGCAGTCCACATCGCGCGCCAGGTCTTCGAACGGGCGCTGCAGCGCATATTGCTCGATGATGGCGGTGACCGCCGCGTGCAGGCCATCACGCTCCGGGTAGTAGGCGCGGTAGGTGGGGCGCGCACCGGGGTCTTCGCTTTCTATGTACTCGGTGCTGACCGCCGGCCAGACGAAGATAAAGTCGTTGTGGAAATGCGTGCGGTGCAGGATCTTGGTGGTGACCGAGTTGAAAAAGGTCTCGGCCAGCTCGGGCCGCAGGTGGTTCACCATCAGCCCTATGTAGTGCAGCTTGACCTGGTGCCACACGACCATGGGCAGGGCGCCGGCGTTGAACTCCTTGTCCAGGCGACGCACGCATTCCCGTACGCGCAGGTCGTAGAACTCGATGCGCTCGCGTTGCGCGCGCTGCTGGCCATGCCAGTCTGCCGTCTCAAAGCGGTGCTTGGCACGCGCGGATTCGGCGCGGAACAATCGATAGTGGCGGTTGAAGCCGTCCAGCATCGCCTTGGCGATGTCAAAGGCCTGCGGGGCGTCCAGCCGCTGTGGAAACATGGGGCCTGCCTGCAGGGTGCCGTGGCGCCAGCTATTGGCGCGCGCGCTGCGCGACCTGCTCCACAGCCGCCTGGTGTACCTCGCGCAGGCCGCCCACGCCGGGCACAGTCATGTGCAGGTTGGTGATCAGGCCGTTGCGCAGGCCATAGCACCAGCCGTGGATCTGCACCTTCTGGCCACGCGCCCAGGCGTCCTGCATCACCGTGGAATGGGCGATGTTCAGCACCTGCTCGATGGCGTTGAGCTCACACAGCGCGTCGTGGCGCCACTGCAGGTCTATGCCGGCAAGCAGCGCGGCATGCTTGTCGCGCACATCCTTCACATGGCGGATCCAGTTGTCCGCCAGGCCCACGCGCACGTCCTCCAGCGCCGCCAGCACGCCGCCGCAGCCGTAGTGGCCCACGACCATCAGGTGTTCTACCTTGAGCTGGTCTACCGCGTACTGGATGGTGGACAGGCAGTTCAGGTCGGTAGGTACGACGACATTGGCGACGTTGCGGTGCACGAACACCTCGCCCGGCTCCAGGCCCGTGATCTGGTTGGCCGGCACCCGGCTGTCCGAGCAGCCTATCCACATGTAGCGCGGCTTCTGCTGTGCCAGCAGGCCAGTGAAAAAACCGGGTTTTTCGCGCTCCATCCGGGCCGCCCAGGCGCGGTTGTGCTCAAAGAGGTCGTCGATGGAGCTGCTGGGCATGGGTTTCCTTGGGTTTGTTGCGGGTGCCTACCTTAGCAAGTTTCGGCGAACAGCTCGCGGCCGATCAGCATGCGGCGGATCTCGCTGGTGCCGGCGCCGATCTCGTACAGCTTGGCATCGCGCCACAGGCGGCCCAGCGGGTACTCGTTGATGTAGCCGTTGCCACCAAAGATCTGCACGCCCTCGCCCGCCATCCAGGTGGCCTTCTCGGCGCACCACAGGATCACGCTGGCGCAGTCCTTGCGCACCTGGCGCACATGCTCGGCGCCCAGCATGTCCAGGTTCTTGGCCACGGTGTAGGCAAAGCTGCGGCCGGCTTGCAACACGGTGTACATGTCGGCCACCTTGCCCTGGATGAGCTGGAATTCGCCAATGCTCTGGCCGAACTGCTTGCGGTCGTGGATGTAGGGCACGACGTTGTCCATCACCGACTGCATGATGCCCAGCGGCCCGCCCGTGAGCACGGCGCGCTCGTAGTCCAGGCCGCTCATCAGCACCTTGGCGCCGCCGTTGAGCTGGCCGAGGATGTTTTCCTGCGGCACCTCCACGTCCTGGAACACCAGCTCGCCCGTGTGACTGCCACGCATGCCCAGCTTGTCCAGCTTTTGCGCGATGGAAAAGCCCTTCATGCCCTTTTCGATCAGGAAGGCCGTCACGCCGCGCGCACCCAGCTCGGGCTCGGACTTGGCGTAGACCACCAGGGTGTCTGCGTCCGGGCCGTTGGTGATCCACATCTTGGAGCCGTTGAGCAGGTAGTAGCCGCCCTTGTCCTCGGCCTTGAGCTTCATGCTGATCACGTCGGAGCCGGCGCCGGGTTCGCTCATGGCCAGGGCGCCCACATGCTCGCCGCTGATCAGCTTGGGCAGGTACTTGGCCTTCTGCGCCGCGTTGCCGTTGCGGTTGATCTGGTTTACGCACAGGTTGCTGTGCGCGCCATAGGAAAGGCCCACCGAGGCGCTGGCGCGCGAGATCTCTTCCATGGCCACCATGTGCGCCAAATAGCCCATGTCGGCGCCGCCGTATTGCTCGGGCACGGTGATGCCCAGCACGCCCAGCTCGCCGAACTTGCGCCACAAATCCATGGGGAACTGGTCGTCGCGATCGATCTCGGCCGCGCGCGGTGCGATCTCGGTCTGGGCAAACTCGCGCACGGCATCGCGCAGGGCGTCAATGTCTTCGCCCAACTGAAAGTTCAGGCCCGGCAACTGGGTGGCAATGCTCATGAAGGCTCTCCTGGAAGTGGGGGGGAGTGAAGTGGATACGCTGCGCCTGCAGGCGCCCAGTACCCCGGCACATTACGTTTACGTAAACGTCAATTATGCGGTAGTTTCGTGCTTTGGTGGTTCAATTTTTTCCAGCAGTTCCATGGCCTCGCGTTCATGCTCGCGCACCTCATCCAGATTGGCCTGCAGGTCACGCATCTGCGACTCCAGCTGCCTGCGGTGCAGTGACAGCACCTCCAGGAACTTGCGCAGCTGCACGCCTGTGTCGCGCGGACTGTCATAGAGATCGATGATCTCCTTGGCCTCGGTGAGGGACAGGCCCAGCCGCTTGGCGCGCAGCGTCAGCTTGAGCCGTGTGCGATCACGCCCGCTGTAGACCCGGCTGCGCCCAGCGGGGCCGGTGCGCTCCGGCCGCAGCAGGCCCATATCCTCATAAAAACGCATGGCGCGGGTCGTGAGATCGAACTCGCGCGCGAGATCACCGATGGTATAGGTAGCCATATCTTGACGTTAACGTGAACGTCAATGCTACCGCAGCCCGGCAGCAAGGTCTGCCCCGCGTTTCAAATCCACAAATGCAAAACGCCCTCCCACTGCATACAGTGGGAGGGCGGTTTGGGCTGTAAGAGCCTGACGATG
>JAFEES010000299.1 GCA_018240995.1 Pseudomonadota bacterium
CTCAACCCCGACATGGCCAGCCTGCGCGCCAGCGTGGCGGCATTCCGGCCGTTCCTGGAAAAGGACTTGCGTGAGCGCCACGGCATAGAGCCGCTGGCCATGTATGTGTACCCGGCGCAGGTGCTGTTTTGCAAGCAACCGCTCACGCGCCTGGCGGATCTGGCAGGCCGGCGTATCCGTGTGTCATCCACGGGGCAGGCCGATTTTGTTGAAGCCCTGGGCGGCACGCCGCTGCGCATCCAGTTCGCGCAAATTCCGTCCAACCTGGAGGCGGGCCATACCGACTGTGCCATCACGGGCTCATCTTCCGGCCATACCCTGGGCCTGCACCGGGTGACGCAGCACCTGTACCCATTTCCCGTGACCTGGGGCCTGGCCATCTTTGGCGCCAACAAGACTGCCTGGGAGCGCCTGCCCGCCGATCTGCGCCAGTTGCTGGGCCGCGAATTACCGCGGCTGGAAGAGCGCATCTGGACTGCCGCCGAGAGCGATACGGCGCAGGGCCTGGCCTGCAGCACCGGTGCACGGGGGTGCAAGCTGCCCAGCAAGGGGCGCATGACCCTGCATCCGCTGTCGAGCGAGGACGAGCGGCTGCGCCTGGCCATTTTGAAGACAACCGTCCTGCCGCGCTGGCTGCAGCGTTGCAGCATGGACTGCGCACAACTGTGGAATAGCACGCTTGGCGCCGCCCGTGGCATGGCACTGCCCGAGCGCTGAGTGCCGCAGACCAAGCCATGAAACCGCTCGCCCCCGCCCTACGCCCACAGCTCGTGGTCTGGGCCGTGGCCGCCTGCTTCCTGGCCGCCCTGGCCGTGGCAGTGACCTGGGCCAGCAGCAACATGCACCAGCGCCAGCTGGATGAAAGCCAGATACAGGTCGAGCATTTTGTCGCCGGCGCCGGCGAGGCCTTCAACCGCAGCATGCTGGGCGTGGACGTGCTGCTGGCCAGCAGCGACGAGATACTGGGGCTTGCCAGCTATCCCCAGTCCTGGTCTGGCGGCGCCCAGGGCAGCGCCTTGCTGCACACCGCCGCGCGGCACAACCTGCTGGTGCGCCAGATCGCCGTGCTCGATGGCCAGGGCCGGGTGCTGGCGTCGTCCGGCCCGGCGGGCCCGCAGGCCTTGCTCTCGCTGCCCGAGGCCTTTCTGGCCGAGCTGCGTACCCAGCCCGTACCGCAACTGGTCATGAGCGGGCAGGCGGTGAGCTTTGCCAGTTCCGAACGCATGATCTACGTGGGCCGATCATTGCCCAATGCCCAGGGCCAGATCTTGCTGGCCGTGGCGGAAATCCCCGTCACCATGCTGATGCCGGTGGTGATGCAAAGCGTGGCCATTGCCGGGCTGGAGGTCACGCTGGAGCGCAGCGATGGCAGCTTGTTGCTGAGCGAGTCCTCCACACCCAGCCACCAGCGCATTGCAAGGCCACTACAGGTGGGCGCGCAGTGGCGGCAGCCGGCGCGCGTGTCGCAGGCCAGCGCCCTCGTCGTCGCCTACCCCACGCTATACCCCGAGGTCTGGATCAGCGCCAGCCTGCCCGAGGCAGCCGCCCTGCTCGGCTCGGCCAACGAGCTGCGCATGGTGCGCGGATTCGGCCTGCTGCTTGCAGTCATGATCCTGGCCACGGCGGCCCTGACGCTGGTGCACCTGCGGCACATGCACACAGCACGCCTCACCACTGCGCGCGCCAGGCAGATCCTGGAAGAGGCCCTGGGCTCCATGACCAGCGGCTTTCTGCTCATCGACGCGCAGCGCAACGTGGTGCAGTGGAATGCCCGTTACGTCGAGCTCTACCCCACACTGTCAGCCGCAGTCCTGGCTCCGGGTGTTGCATTTCTTAGCTTGTTCGAGATGGAGGCGCGCATGCGCTTTCCCGATGCCGGCGAAGACGAGCGCCGCACCTGGGTGCAGCGCCACTGGAGCGAATGGGAGGCGCAGCCCCCCGCCGAAGGGCGCTCGCGCGAACTGGAACTGCCTGGGGGCATTTACGTCCAGGTCACCGAGCGGCCCACGCCGGACGGCGGCCGGGTGCTGACCTTCCACGACATCACCCAGATGCGCCGGGCCAGCCAGGAAATAGAAAACCTGGCCTTCTACGACCCGCTGACGGGGCTGCCCAACCGGCGCCTGCTGCTCGACCGCCTGGAGCAGGCCATTGCCATGACCGGGCGCACCCAGCGCCGCGGCGCACTGCTGTTTCTTGACCTGGATCATTTCAAGGTGCTCAACGACAGCCGGGGCCACGAGGTGGGCGACCTGCTGCTCAAGGAGGTTGCGCAGCGCCTGCGCCAGGTGGTGCGCGGTTGCGATACGGTGGCACGGCTCGGCGGGGACGAGTTCGTCATCATGCTGTGCGAGCTCTCGGCCGAACAGGGAGAGTCCGCGGCCCAGGCACAGCGCGTGGGCAGCAAGATCTTCGAGTCCCTGGGCCGGCCTTACCAGCTCGCCGGCCAGAGCCACCGCTGCACCTGCAGCATAGGCGCCGTCCTGTTCGGGCCGCAACAGGTGCCGGCTGCCGACCTGCTCAAGCAAGCCGACATCGCCATGTACCAGGTGAAGGCGCGGCATGGCAATGGCCTGTGTTTTTTCGACCCGCAAATGCAGGTCGACATCAGCGCGCGCGCGCAGCTGGAGGCCGATTTGCAGCTGGCGCTCAGCGGCAACCAGTTCCAGCTGCACTACCAGCCCCAGTACAACGTCCACGGGCAGATGATCGGCGCCGAGGCATTGCTGCGCTGGCAGCACCCCGAGCGCGGCATGATCGCTCCCGGGGCCTTCATCGGGGTGGCGGAAGACAGCGGGCTCATCGTTCCCATGGGCTTGTGGGCACTGCGCGAGGCCTGTGCGCAGCTGCGCGCCTGGCAAGGCCACAGCGCCTGCGCCCACCTGCAGGTGTCGGTGAACGTGAGCGCGCGCCAGTTCCGCCACCCCGAATTCGTGGCCCAGGTGGAGGGCGAGCTGCAGCGCAGCGGCGCGCCGGCCCAGCTGCTCAAGCTGGAGTTGACCGAGTCCCTGGTGCTCGACGATGTGCCGGACTCGATTGCCAAGATGCAGGCCCTGCGCAGCAAGGGCGTGATGTTTGCGATGGACGACTTTGGCACCGGCCATTCTTCGCTTGCCTACCTGACCCGGCTGCCTTTGCAGCAGCTCAAGATCGACCAGTCCTTTGTGCGCCATATCGGCAGGCGCCACGCCGATGATGTGATCGTGCAAACCATCATCGCCATGGCCCGCACGCTGGATCTGGAGGTTATCGCCGAAGGCGTGGAGACGGCGCAGCAGCACGCATTTCTCTCCAGCCATGGCTGCCTTCTGTACCAGGGCTACCTGTTGGGGCGGCCCATGCCGGCGCCGCAGCTGCAGGCCCAGGCAATGGCCGGGCTGGCGCCCGAAGCGATGCCCAGCTGATCAACCCTATTGATCCGGCCCTTTGATGCATCAACTACCGTTCAGGCTGAGCTTGTCGAAGCCCTTCGACAAGCTCAGGGCGAA
>JAFEES010000029.1 GCA_018240995.1 Pseudomonadota bacterium
AACCGCGACTTCGCGCCGATCACGCTGGTGTCCAAGGTGCCCAGCCTGTACGTGGTGCACCCCGACCTGCCGGTGAAGAACCTCAAGGAGTTCATCGCCTACGTGAAGGCCAAGCCCGGCCAGCTGAACTACGGCTCGGCCGGCAACGGCAGCGCCGGCCACCTGGCGTTCGAATACCTGAAGATGGTCAGCGACATCTTCATGCTGCATGTGCCCTACCGCGGTACCGGCCCCATGCTCACCGACCTGATGGCCGGCCGGCTGCAGGCGGCATCGGTCGGCGCCCCGGCCCTGTTGCCCTTCATCAAGTCCGGCAAGCTGCGCTGCATCGCCACCGGCACCACCCAGCGCCTGACCCAGCTGCCCGACGTGCCCACGGTGGCCGAGCAGGGCTTCAAGGGCTTCGAGATGACCCAGTGGTACGGCCTGATGGCCCCTTCAAAGTGGCAAAAGCCGCACCTGGCCAAGCTGGAGGCCGAGGCCATCAAGGCCGCGCGCGGCACCCTGGTGAGGGACAAGCTGGCCCAGGAAACGGCCCTGGCCGTGGGTAACACCAGCGCCGAGTTCGGCGCCTTCATCCAGGCCGAGCAGGCGCGCTGGAAGCCGGTGATAGAGCGCGCGCAGATCAGGCCCGAGGGCATGGGCTGATCGCCGTCACGGCGCGCTATCGCGCCGGCGTGCCGCGCAGGCCCAGCCTGGCCAGCAGCCGCTGGTCTGCGGTCACGTCGGGGTTGCCCGTCACCAGCAGCCGGTCGCCATAGAAGATGGAGTTGGCCCCGGCGAGAAAGCACAGCGCCTGCACCGCCTCGCCCAGTTGCTCGCGCCCGGCCGACAGGCGCACGCGGGCGCGCGGCATGGTGATGCGCGCCACGGCGATCACGCGCACGAAGTCCAGCGGGTCTACCGCAGCGCTGCCCGCCAGCGGCGTGCCCGGCACCGGCACCAGGCTGTTGATGGGCACGGATTCGGGGTATGGCGCCAGGTTGGCCAACTGAGCAATCAAACCGGCGCGGTGCACCGGTGCCTCGCCCATGCCGATGATGCCGCCGCAGCACACCTTGACGCCGGCCGCGCGCACATGGCGCAGGGTGTCCAGCCTATCTTGGTAGCTGCGCGTGCTGACCACGTCGCCGTAGTACTCGGGCGCGGTGTCCAGGTTGTGGTTGTAGTAGTCCAGCCCGGCATCTCTCAAAGCCTGCGCCTGGTGCGCCTGCAGCATGCCCAGCGTGGCGCAGGTCTGCAGGCCCAGGTCTTTCACCGTGCGGATCAGTTCCGACATTTTTTCGATATCGCGATCCTTGGGCGCACGCCAGGCCGCGCCCATGCAAAAGCGCGTGGCGCCGGCGCTCTTGGCCGCCTGGGCGGCGGCGCGCACCTCGTCCACCTCCATCAGCTTTTGCGCCGGCACCCCCGTGTCGAAATGGCTGGACTGCGGGCAGTAGCCGCAGTTTTCCGGACAGCCGCCGGTCTTCACCGACAGCAGCGTCGCCAGCTCGATATCGCCCGCGGGCCAATGCGCGCGGTGCACCGCCTGGGCCTGCCAGAGCAGCTCCATGAAGGGGCGCTCCAGCAAGTCCTGTACCGCCTGCACGCTCCAGCGCTGGGCGGCGGCGGGCTCGGCACCGGGCCGGGCATGGTTTGCGGGCGTTGGCGCATCGGCCAGAAAAGTACTTGTCATGCATCACTCCAAAACGCAGCCGGGCTGCAGGGCGGCTGCGATTGTGTGAAGGCCGTTGCGCGCTGTGAAGCCCCTGGGGTGCAAATACATGGCGCTAAATTCCTGCTTGCAACGAAAGTTAAAACAGTTCATTTTTGACAGCTAAAGAATGCGGATGCGCTGTTTTTGAGCGCCTTTAACGGCAATTTAATTACTCGCCACCAACACCCGCCAATCTACGGGCAACGGCGGCGAACGCCGGCGAAACTGCTGTGACATGAACCGCTTTTCCGGCCACTCGCTGTGCCATCGTCATCCCCGCGAAGGCAGGGATCCAGTGCCCCACGCCGACGTTTCTGGATTCCCGCTTGCGCGGGAATGACGGCGGCGGTGCAAGCGTGGCGCCCAGGTTTCATGGGCCGTAAGTGGCGAGCGGCGTTATGGATAGCTGAAATGGCGCCGGATAAGTCGCTGGCGCCCGCACCTTCAAGCTGTGAACTGCAGCGCCGCCAGGCGCGCGTATGCGCCGCCGGCGGCCAGCAGCTGGGCGTGGCTGCCCTGCTCCACGATGCGGCCATGATCCAGCACCACGATGCGGTCGGCATGCTGCACGGTGGCCAGGCGGTGGGCGATGACCAGGGTGATGCGGCTGCCGGCGCGGCTGTGCAGAGCGGCGTCCAGCGCCTGCTGCACCGCGCGCTCGCTGTGCGCGTCCAGGGCGCTGGTGGCCTCGTCCAGCAGCAGCACCGGCGCGTCCTTGAGCAGGGCGCGGGCAATGGCGATGCGCTGGCGCTGGCCGCCCGACAGGCGCACGCCATGCTCGCCGAGGAAGCTGTCGTAGCCCTGCGGCAGCGCCTCGATGAAGTCGTGCGCGAACGCGGCGCGCGCGGCGTGGATGACTTCCTCGCGCGTGGCCTCGGGGCGGGCGTAGCGGATGTTGTCCAACGCGCTGCTGGAGAAGATCACCGCGTCCTGCGGCACGGTGGCGATGCGCCCGCGCAACGCGTGCAGGTCCAGGCTGCGGATGTCGCGCCCGCCCAGCAGGATGCGGCCCGCGCCCACGTCGTAAAAGCGCTGCAGCAGCTGGAACACCGTGGACTTGCCGGCGCCGCTGGCGCCCACCAGGGCCACGGTCTCGCCCGGGGCCAGCAGCAGCGTGAAGCCCGAGAGCGCCGCGCGGTCGGGGCGCGAGGGGTAATGAAAATCCACCGCCTCGAAGGCCACGGCCAGCGGCTCATCGGGCGCGATCTGCTGCAGCGCATGAGGCTCTGGCGCGCGAATCTCGGGCCGCGTGCCCAGCAGCTCCATCAGCCGCTCCATGGCGCCGGCGGCGCGCAGCAGGTCGCCATAGACCTCGCCCAGCACGGCCACGGCGCCGGCCAGGAACAGTGCGTAGACGATGGTCTGGCCCAGGCTGCCGGCGCTCATCTGCCCGGCCAGCACCGCCTGGCTGCCACGGTACAGGCCCCACAGCAGCAGCGCCGCGTTGGCGATGATGATGAAGGCCACCAGGGCCGCGCGCACGCCGCTGCGGCGCACGGCGGTGCGAAACGCGGCCTCGGCGGCGGCGGCAAAGCGCGCCGCCTCGCGCCCCTCGGCCGTGAAGCCCTGGACCACGGGAATCGCGCCCAGCACCTCGGCGGCGATGGCGCTGGCGTCGGCCACGCGATCCTGGCTGGCGCGCGACAGGCGGCGCACGCTGCGGCCTATCCACATGGTGGGCAGCACCACCACCAGCACGGCGGCCAGCGCCACCGACATCACCAGCGGATTCGTCCACACCAGCATGGCCAGCGCACCCAGGCCGAGCACGGCATTGCGCAGGCCCAGCGAGAAAGACGAGCCGATCACCGTCTGCACCAGGGTGGTGTCGGCCGTCAGGCGCGACAGCACCTCGCCGGTCTGCGTGGTCTCGAAAAAGGCCGGGCTTTGCGTGAGCATGTGGGCGTAGACGCGGCTGCGCAGGTCGGCCGTGACGCGCTCGCCCAGCCAGCTCATGGCGTAGTAGCGCGCGGCAGAAAACAGGCCCACGGCCACGGCCACGGCAAACAGCAGCGCAAAATGCAGGCGCAGCGAACGCGTGTCGCCGCCGCCGGGCAGGCCTTGGTCGATGAGCCCGCGCAGCGCCATTGGAAAGGCCAGCGTGGCCAGCGCCGCCAGCAGCAAAAAGGCCAGGGCCGCGGCTATCGGCCAGCGGTAGGGGCGCAGGAATGGCAGCAGCGCCCTGAGGGCGCGCGGCTGGCCGCGCGGTGCGGCCGGGGGCGGACGGGGTGAAGCAGGGGCCATGCGGCGCGGTCAGGACAGCGCGGCGATCACCTCGGGCGGCGCCTGCACCAGCTCGATCAGCACGCCCTCGCCTGCGATCGGAAACTCATCGTTGCTCTTGGGGTGCAAAAAGGTGATGTCGTAGCCCGCCGCGCCCTGGCGTATGCCGCCCGGCGCAAAGCGCACGCCCTGGGCCGTGAGCCACTCAACCGCCTTGGGCAAATCGTCGATCCACAGGCCGATGTGGTTCAGCGGCGTGGTGTGCACGGCGGGCTTTTTGTCGATGTCCATCGGCTGCATGATGTCCACCTCGACCTTGTAGGCGCCTTGGCCCATGGCCAGGATGTCCTCGTCCACGTTCTCGCGCTCGCTTTGGAAGGTGCCGGTCTGCGTCAGGCCCAGCATGTCCACCCAGAGCTTTTTCATGCGGCCCTTGTCGGTGCCGCCTATGGCCACTTGCTGGATGCCGAGAACTTTGAAGGGGCGTGTCATGGATGGGGTTCCTTTTCCTGTTTACTCTTGATTTGATAGCTGCCAGCGCTTTATTTGCAAGCCATTAAGTAACTTCTATCTGCATAGTGTCACGATCGGCAAGGCTCCCGCTCGGCCGCTGTCTGATTGTGCATCAAGCCGGGTTTTGCCCCGCCGGCCAGCCGCGAGCCGCTATGTTTTCCATAGAGGATGCAACCTGCTGCAGCGGTGGCGCATGGCCCTGCTGCTTTCCCGTGGTGCCGCGGCGCGCATACCATGGCGCAACACAATCGCCCGAGCACCGGGCCCGGAAGGCACCATGAACCCATTCGACTACGACCTCTTCGTCATCGGCGGCGGCTCGGGCGGCGTGCGCGCCGCGCGCTTTGCCGGCCAGCGCGGCCTGCGCGTGGCCCTGGCCGAAGCCAAGCAGATGGGCGGCACCTGCGTCAACGTAGGCTGCATACCGAAAAAGCTCTACAGCTACGCCGCCGAGCACGCCGAGGGCTTTGCCGATGCCGCCGGCTACGGCTGGCGCATACCGGGCCAGCCCACGCTGGACTGGGAGCTGCTCAAGGCCAACCGCGCCAGGGCCATCGGCCAGCTGAACGGAATCTACGAAAAGCTCATGGCCGGCGCCAACGTTGCGCGCCTGCAGGGCCACGCAAGCCTGGTGGACGCGCATACCGTGGAGGTGCGCCACGAGGACGGCCACACGAGCCGCCACAGCGCCGCCACCATCCTGATTGCCACCGGCGGCCAGCCCTGGCTGCCCGAGCTGCCGGGCAGCGAGCTGGCCGTCAGCTCCGACGACATCTTCGACCTACCCCACTTCCCGCGGCGCCTGGCCGTCGTCGGCGGCGGCTACATCGCCTGCGAGTTCGCCAGCATCTTCCACGGCATGGGCAGCGCCGTCACCCTGCTCTACCGCGGCGCGCAGATCCTGCGCGGCTTCGACGACGAGGTGCGCGACTTCGCGGCCGAGGAGATGCGCAAGGCCGGCGTGGACATCCGCACCCAGGCCCAGGTCACCCGCATCGAGGCCATGGGCGGCGCGCGCCGCCTGCACCTGGCGGACGGCGGCACGGTGGAGGCCGATGTGGTGCTCTACGCCACCGGCCGGCGCGCCAACACCACCGGCCTGGGGCTGCAGGCGCTGGGCGTGCGCACCAGCGAGCATGGCGCCATAGCGGTCGATGAGCACTTTGCCACCAGCCTGCCCGGCGTCTACGCCCTGGGCGACGTGGTGGGCCGGCTGGAGCTGACCCCCGTCGCTCTGGCCGAGGCCATGGTGCTGGTCGACCACCTGTTCGGCCCGACGCCTGGCAGACCCAAGCGGCAGATGAGCTACGACGACATTCCCACCGCCGTCTTCACGCACCCGCCGATCGGCACCGTCGGCCTGTCGGAGCAGGCGGCGCGCGAGAAATACGGCGCCATCCGCATCTACCGCAGCGACTTCCGGCCGCTGCAGCACAGCCTGTCGGGCCGCGGCGAACGCACCATGGTCAAGCTGGTGGTGGACGACGCCACGGATCGCGTCGTCGGCGCCCACATGGTCGGCGCCGACGCCGGCGAGATCATCCAGGGCTTTGCCGTGGCCCTCCAATGCGGCGCGACCAAGGCGCAGTTCGACGCCACCATAGGCATCCACCCGACGAGCGCGGAGGAGTTTGTGACCTTGCGCGAGGTCAGCCGGACGTGAGCATGCAGCCGGGCTGAACAGCCCACCTGGCTACAGTTTCGTCTTGCCACGGCGCCAGCGTGTTCGGACAATGACCCTTCTTCGCACCACGAGGAGGCGTCATGCGGCTTTTCCATATTGGCCTGTTGTGTGTGGCTATAGCGGCTGGCCTGGGTGCCGCGCCAGCCAGCGCTGAGCAATACCGGCTGTGCATCCGCGGCCAGTCTTACGCGCCGGGGCGCGAGTTCCTGCAAACCCGGCAGTTGCAGCTGCAGGCCGAAGGCCCGGCGCCGGGCGAGTTGCTGCTGCCCATGGCGACGCGCGCGGTGCGCGAAAAGCTCTGGCCCGAGCTGCAGGCCGACGAAGTGCAGGTCGCCCGCTTCGACCCCCTGCTGTGCGGCAGCGAAGCCGTGGCCGAGCTCACGCTGAGCTACAGCGCAAGCGACCTGCAGGCGATCCGCCCGGAACTGGCGCGCGGGCCGGGTGATCAGCCACGGCTGGCCGACATCGCCCGCCAGTCCAGCGCCAAGCCTGCTGTGGCCGAAGGGCCGCCGGCCGGCACGCCGGCCCATGCCCGGCGCTACGACTGGGTGCGCCTGTACTACGCCACCACGCGCCAGGCTACGGGCGCCAAAAAGGCCGCCGACGCCTTCGGCTCGGCACGCAGCGACGAGCTGAACTTCGGCATGGTGGAAGTCTCCATTCCGGCCGATCACCGCTGGGCCCGGCTCGAGAGCCCGTCCAAGATGCGCCTGGAATGGGACACCAACCCGGATCGGCATGTGACGCTGGGCGACAGGTTCCAGGCACTGTCGGCCGCGGATCTGCGTGCCGACCTGGCTCGGCTGGCAGGCGGCTTCAGCCGCGCCGGCGTGCTGGTGTTCATCCATGGCTACAGGAACAGCTTCGCCGAAAGCGCGCAGCGCGCGGCGCAACTGGCGTATGACCTGGCTTTCCCCGGGCCCACCCTGGTGTTCAGCTGGCCTTCCGACGGCGACCTGCGCTCCTACGTGCGCGACGAGGAAAAGGCGCGCACGGCCTGGCGCCAGATGGCCCAGGTGCTGGATCAGCTGACCACGCTGGGGCCCGATATCCCTGTATTCGCAATCGCCCACAGCATGGGCAACCGCGTCCTCACCCAGGGCCTGGCCGAGCTGCTGCGCCAGCGCCCCGGTGCCGACCGGGCGCTGCGCCAAGTGGTGCTGGCGGCGCCCGACATCGGCCAGGAGGAGTTTCGCCAGCGCTGGATCTATGAGCTCAAGAGCGCCAGCGCACCGCGCTATACGCTCTATGCCTCGAACCAGGATCTACCCCTGGCGCTTTCGGACTGGCTGCACGGAGAACCCCGGCTGGGTGCGGGCGGGCGCAACATTGCGCTGCTGGCTGGCCTGGACTCGATAGACGCGAGTGCCATCACGCGCGAATGGTTCGGGCTGTCGCACGCCTACTTTGGCGACAACGAATCCGTGATGAACGACCTGTTCCTGCTCATCAACCGGGGGCTGGCGCCCGATCAGCGGCCACGCCTGCGCAAGGTTCGGGACAGTCGCGGCGACTACTGGGAGTTCAAGCCATGAACTGGCGCAGCCGGCTGCGCGCCTGCATCCTGGCGCTGTGCCCCCTGGGCCTGCTGGGCACGGCCGGCGCGCAGACCGGCGCCGCCGACGTGGACGCGCTCAATGCCCGGGTCGTAGAGCTCTACGCCCAGGGCCATTACGACCAGGCGCTGGCCGTGGCGCGCGAGGCGCTGGCGCAGGCCGAGGCCACGTTCGGCCCCCGGGGCGCCGAGGCCAGCACCAGCCTGGGCAACCTGGCCGGCGTCTATCAGGCGCTGGGCCGCTACGACGCGGCGCAGCCGCTGCTCGAGCGCGCGCTGGCGCTGCGTGAACAGGCACTCGGGCCCGAGCACCCGGACACTCTGCGCACGCTGCACAACCTGGCCGGGCTGCATTACGCCCTGGGGCAATATGCGCAGGCCCTGCGCCTGTACCAGCGCGTTTTGACCGCGCGCGAGCGCAGCCTGGGCCCGGAGCACCCCGATGTCGCGGTCACGCTGAACAACCTGGCGGCGGTGCACGACGCCCTGGGCCAGTACGCCCTGGCCCTGCCCCTGTACCAGCGCGCGCTGGCGCTGCGCGAGCAGGCCTTCGGGCCGGAGCACCCCGGTGTCGCCAGCAGCTTGAACAACCTGGCGGCGCTGCTTGACTCCATGGGCCGCTACCACGAGGCGCTGCCGCTGTACCAGCGGGCGCTGGCACTGCAGGACAAGCTGAGCGGGCCGGAACACCCGCTGACGCTATCGACGCTGAACAACCTCGGGCTCTTGTATCGCAACCTGGGCCGCTACGACGAGGCCCTGCCGCTGCTGCAGCGCGCGCTGGCCCTGCGCGAGCAGGTGCTCGGGCCCGAGCATCCGGACACCGCCACCAGCCTGAACAACCTGGCCGAGCTGTATGGCGCGCTGGGGCGCTACGACGAGGCCCTGCCCCTGTACCGCCGCACGCTGGCGATCAGCGAGCAGACCCTGGGGCCGCAGCATCCGGGCACGGCCGTGGCACTGAACAACCTGGCCGATGCCCTGGGCGCCATGGGCCAATACGGCGCAGTGCTGCCGCTTTACCAGCGGGCACTGGCAATACGCGAGCAGGCCCTGGGGCCGCAGCACCCGGACACCGCCAGCAGCCTGAACAACCTGGCCTGGCTGCAGCGCACCATGGGCCGCTTCGACGAGGCCTTGCCGCTGCTGCAGCGCGCGCTGGCCCTGCGCGAGCAGGCCCTGGGGCCGCAGCACCCGGACACGGCCAGCAGCCTGAACAACCTGGCCGACCTGTTCGATGCGATGGGGCGCCATGATGCGGCCCTGCCCCTGTACCAGCGCGCGCTGGCGATACGCGAAAAGACGCTGGGGCCGCAGCACCCGCTGACCGCGGCCAGCCTGAGCAACCTGGCTTCCTGCCATGCCTCCCTGGGTGAGGACGACCAGGCCCTGACGCTGCAGCAGCGCGCGCTGGCGCTGCGTGAACAGACGCTAGGGCCGGCCCATCCCGACACGGCGACGAGCCTGAACAACCTGGCCTGGCTGCACGGCCGTGCCGGGCGCTGGGACGAGGCGCTGCCGCTGCTGCGCCGCGCCGTGCTGGTGCTATCGGCGGCCGACGCCAACGCGCCCGCGGACGCTGGCGGCGCGCGGCTCGAGCTGGCCATTGCCTCGGGCAACCTGGCCTATGCGCTGCAGCAACAGGGGCCGGCGGCGAGCGACGAGGCGATCTATTACTACAAGCTGTCGGTGAGCACGCGCCAGCACCTGCGCGCCGGCACCGCCGGGCTGGACGCCGCCACGCGCGCCTCGTTCACCGGCACCGTCGCCGGCGCCTACCGCGCGCTGTCCGGGCTGCTGATAGCGCACGGGCGCATTGCCGAGGCCGAGCGTGTGCTGCTGCTGCTGCAGGAGGCGCAACTGAGCGACTACCTGCGGCGCAACGGCGGCAGCGGCGCGCAGCCCCAGGCATTGGCCTGGACGCCGGAGGAAGCCGCCCTGCGCCGCGATCTCGACGACATCGCGGCGCGCTGGGGCGACTACGAGCGCCAGCGCCGCGAGCTGCTGCGCCGCGCCCGCGAAGGCGCGCCGGCCGAGGATTTGGCGCGCGAGCGCGAGCGCCTGGATCAGCGGCGCCTGCAGCTGCGCAGCCAGACAGAGAACGTGCTGCAGGACGCCAGCGCGCGCTTTGCCGGCGCCAGCCTGGAGGCCAGCCAGCGCCGCCAGCAGAGCCTGCAAAGCGCGCGCACCGGCCTGTCCGCCCTGCTGGCCGCACTGGGGCGCGAAGGCCCGCGCACGGCGGGGCTGCTGCTGTTGCCCGACGAGCACGCGCTGACGCTCATCGTCGTCACCGACCAGGGCGCCGTGCCGCTGCTGCGCCCGGTGGCGCAGGCCGAGATCGACACCCAGGTCGCGCAGCTGCGCCACAGCATCCAGCAGCGCCAGGATTACCGGCCGGCGGCGCGCGCGCTGTACGACCAGCTGATCGCGCCGGCCGAGGCGCAACTGGCCGGCCAGGAGATCGCGCAATGGGTCATGCTGCCCTTCGGCAACCTCGGCGCGCTGCCCTTTGCCGCGCTGCTCGCGCCCGACGGCAGGCACCTGGTCGAGCGCTATGCCCTCGCCCTGCTCACGGCCGACGGCAGCGGCGGGCTGCAGGGTCTGGACACGCCCAGCCGCACCCGCTGGCACGGCGCCGCGCTTGGCGCCTCGCAGGCTGATGCCGAGTTTGGCAGCATCCCCCTGCAGGGCGTGCGCAGCGAGGTCTGCGGCGTGATCCGTGCGGCCGACGACAGCGGCTGCCCACAGGCCACTGGCGTCATGGCCGGCCAGCGCTACCTGGATCGCAGCTTCACGCGCGCGCTGCTGCAACGCCAGCTGGGGCCGCTGGGCGACGAGGTCGACTTCCTGCACATTGCCACGCACTACCAGGCGCAGCCCTCGCGCCTGCTGCTCGGCGATGGCTCCAAGGTGAGCGCGCAGGAGCTGCTCGGCTGGGAGCCGCAGCTGAGCCGCTACGATCTGATCACACTCTCGGCCTGCGACTCGGGCAGCGGCAGCGGCGCGCTGCAGTCGCTCGGCGGCATGCTGCGCTCGCACGGCGCAAGGGCGGTGCTGGCGACCCTGTGGCCGGTGGCCGACATTGGCGCTGCGCCACTGATGGTGGAGTTCTACCGCCAGCGCGGCGAAACGCGCGCCATGGGCAAGGCCGAGGCGCTGCGCCAGGCGCAGCGCGCCATGATCGGCGGCCGCCTGCGCGATGAATCAGGCCAGGCCGACCTGCGCCAGCCCTACTTCTGGGCGCCCTACGTGCTCATGGGCAACTGGCTGTAGTGCTCGGCGCAAATCTGGTGCTGCAGCACACCGGGCGGGACGGTGACGAAGGAACCCTCTCAATGCCGGCCCAGGGCGCGAATTTCATCGTCGCCCAGCGCGCGCAGCTCCACGCGGCGCACCTTGCCGCTGGGCGTCTTGGGCAGGCTGGTGACGAAGTGCACATGGCGCGGATAGGCGTGGGCGCCGTAGTGTTCGCGCACGCGCCGCTGCAGGCGTTCGGCCAGGCCCTCGGTGTCGGCGTCGCGGCCCAGCACCACGAAGGCCTCGATCACCTCGCCGCTGATGCTGCCCGCGTGGCGGCGGCCGACGACGGC
This sequence comes from Pseudomonadota bacterium, assembly GCA_018240995.1. Lineage (GTDB taxonomy): Bacteria > Pseudomonadota > Gammaproteobacteria > Burkholderiales > Burkholderiaceae_C > Alicycliphilus. The sequence goes on from JAFEES010000029.1 coordinate 11,265, forward strand.
GACCTCGGCCACGGCCGGGTCGCCGGCAATGATGCTCTCCAGGTCGAAGGGCGAGATGCGGTAGCCGGCGGCGAGGATCACGTCGTCGTCGCGCGAGGCGAAGAAGAAGTCGGCGCCGTCGTGCCGGCCGGCGTCGCCCGTCAGGTACCACTGGCCGTCGGGCGTGAAGCGCTCGGCCGTCTTGTCGGGTGCATCGACGTAGGTCTTGAACCACATCAGCGGGCTGTGCGCCACCGACAGCGCGATCGCATCGCCCACCGTGCCAGCCACGAAGCCGGGCAGCGCCTGGCCCATGGAGCCGGGCCTGACCTCGCTGCGCAGACGCTCGTCCCAGCAGTTGACGATGCCCATGCCCTGCTCGGTCTGGCCCCAGTGGTCGAGCACGGTGGCGCCCAGGGCCTCGGGCGACCAGGCGGTGATGTCGGGCGTCAGCGGCTCGCCGGCCGACGACGCCACGCGCAGCGGGCGCGCGAAGCGCACGCCATCGCGCCTGAGCGCCCGGTACACGGTGGGCGCCGAGGCGAAGTTGTTCACGCCCAGCGCGTCCACCACGCGGCGCGTGAGCTCGCTGGAAAAACCGGCCGCCAGCAACACGTTGGCGCGGCCTATGGCCAGCGGCCCGACGACGGCGTAGTACAGGCCATAGGCCCAGCCCGGGTCGGCGCCGTTCCAAAACAGGTCGTCCGCGCGCACGTCGAAGCCGTAGCGCATGTAGGCGATGAAGGAGGCTATGGCGAAGGCCGGCACCGGCACGCCCTTGGGCGCGCCGGTGGTGCCCGAGGTGTAGAGCTGCAGGAAGATGCCATCGGGCCCGATGCGCTCGCTGCGCGCCAGTGGCTGGTGGCCGTCGATGAGCAGGTCTATGGGCGCGCCGCTTTCCAGCACCGGAATGTCGATGCCCGCGAGCTTGGGGGCCTGGTCGGGGTCGCTCACGATCAGGCTGGCCTGGGCCGCCTGTACGCGCATGGCGATGGCCGGGCCGGCAAAGGCTGTGAACAGCGGCACATGCACGGCGCCCAGCCGCCACAGCGCCAGCAGCACGATGGGCAGCTGCCGCGTCTTGGCCATGAGCACGCCCACGCGCGCGCCACGCACTATGCCGCGCGCCGCCAGGCCGCTGGCCAGCCGCCGCGAGGCCTGGGCAAGCTCACCGTAGCTCAGGCGTTGGAAGTTCAGCTGCGCATCGGCGAGGATGAAGGCGGTATCGGCCTGCGGGTGGCGATCGCACAGCATCTCGGCCACGCACAGGTCGGGCGCGCGAAACTGCTGGCGTAGCGCCTGGACCTCGGCCGCCACCTGCGGCACGCCCTGCCATGGTGCCGGCGCCGGCGACGCGGGGGCATATTGTGGTTCTGCGGATGGTTCAGGGTTAGGCATGCATGCACCTGCTACGTTCATCGAGCAGGCCATGCTGTCATGACCAGGGCCTTTGTCAAGCCGACGGCAAGCCGCCACATGACGGCAAGCACCGATCACCCACGGTTGTGCCTCGAACCGGCCCCGGGCACGGCCGATCAAACGCGGCCGAGCACGGGGATCATTGCGCCATGAATGGCGCGCGCCGCTTCCGAGGCGAGGAAGCCAATGACCTCGGCCAGCGACTCGGGCGTCACCCAGCGGCTGGCATCGGCGCCGGGCATGGCGGCGCGGTTGGGCGGCGTGTCCAGCGTGGAGGGCAGCACGCAGTTGACGTTGATGCCCTGGTCGCGCAGTTCGGCCGACATGGCCTCGGTCAGGCGCATGAGCGCGCTCTTGGAAGCCGCATAGGCGCCCATGGCGGCACTGCCCTTGAGCGCCCCGGCCGCGCCCACGGTGACGATGCGCCCGGCCTGGCGTTCCAGCATGCAGGGCACGACGGCGGCGGCCACATGCAGCAGGCTGCGCGCGTTCAGATCCATCATCAGCTCCCAGGCGTCGGCCGGCGTCTCGTGCACCGGCTCGCCCATGTGAAAGCCGCCGGCAATATGGCACAGCGTGTCCGCGCCGCCGCTGCGCTGCAGCGCCGCGCCCAGGCGCTCGATCACCTGCGCGCGGTCGAGCAGGTTGGCCTCCACCGGCAGCAGGTCGGCACCGCTGCCGTACAGCCGGCCCAGGCGCTCGGCGCTGCGGTCTACCAGCACCAGGCGCGCGCCGCGCTGGCGGAACCAGGCGACCACGGCGCCGCCCAGCTGCCCGGCGGCGCCGGTGATGACCACGGTTTGTGGCGTGCTGCTCATAGCGGACTTCCTTTCGCGCGTTTACTCGAACTCGACGATGGCCTGATCCACCGCCAGGCTGTCGCCCTTTTGCGCCTTGATTTCCTTGACCACGCCGTCGGCGCTGGCCAGCAGCACGTTTTCCATTTTCATGGCCTCGATCACGGCCACGCGCTCGCCGGCCTTGACCTCTTGCCCCGGCTGCACGGCCACCTGCACCAGCAGGCCGGGCATGGGCGAGAGCACGAACTTGCTCAGGTCGGGCGGCGCCTTGTAGGGCATCAGGCGGTGCAGGTCGGCGGTGCGCGGGTGCATGACGATGGCGTCCAGGCGCGTGCCGTTGTGGATCACGCGGATGGCCAGGGGGTTGCTGGTCTTGCCGCGCTCGACCTGGGCCGTGAAGGGCTTGCCGTTCACCGTGCCGGTCAGGCGCACCACGCCCAGATGGCGATCGACGCTCAGGTGGTAGGTCTTGTCGCCACCCGGCAGGTGCAGGGTCACGGGCGTGGCCTGGCCCGGCTCGGTTTCGCCCACCGTGGCCAGGGTGTATTGGTTGTGCCCGCCCTCGCCCAGCACGCACACCGAGAACTCGCGCCGCGGCAGACGCTTGAAGCCCTCCCAGAACTGGCCCTGCAGGCCGCTGGCGCGGTTGCGGTAGAACATGTGCAGGTGCGCCGCCAGCGCCAGCAGGAACGCCGGGTCTTCGTGCGGCACGTCCTCGGCGCGAAAGCCGTGTGCGTAGTGCTCGGCAATGAAGCCGGTGTTGAAGTTGCCGCTGACGAAGTCCGGGTGCGCCAGCAGCGCGGCCTGGAACGGGATGTTGCTTTGCACGCCCTTGATGACGAAACCGTTGAGCGCCTCGCGCATGCGCGCAATGGCGTCCAGGCGATCCTTGCCGTGCACGATGAGCTTGGCGATCATCGAGTCGTAGTACATCGGGATCTCGCCGCCGTCTTGCACGCCCGTGTCCACGCGCACGCCCAGCGCCATGGTGGGCTGGCCTTGCTGAAAGTCCTGCGCCGGCGGCACGAAGCGCACCAGGCGCCCGGTGCTGGGCAGGAAGCCGCGGAACGGGTCTTCGGCGTTGATGCGGCACTCCATGGCCCAGCCTTCGCACTTGACATCCGCTTGCGTGAAGGCCAGCTTCTCGCCCGCCGCCACGCGGATCATCTGCTCGACCAGATCCAGGCCGGTGATCAGCTCGGTCACCGGGTGCTCCACCTGCAGGCGGGTGTTCATCTCCAGAAAGTAGAAGTCCTGGTCCTTGCCGACCACGAACTCCACCGTGCCCGCGCTCTGGTAGCCCACGGCCTTGGCCAGTTGCACGGCCTGCTC
>JAFEES010000002.1 GCA_018240995.1 Pseudomonadota bacterium
GAGGGCATCGAGAAGAAGGCCGACGACTTCGCCGCCGAGGTGGCCGCCCAGGTGGCAGCCGCCAAGTCGGGCACCTGATCGGGCCCCATATCGGGCCCCATATCGGGCGCCTGATCACCCGCCCGCCGTTCATCTCTACCTCTTTTACCCAGCCACATACGGAGAACCCGCCCATGTCCAACGCCGCACCAGCCCACAAGCGCATCCTGCTCAAGTTGTCTGGCGAGGCCTTGATGGGCGATGACGCGTTTGGCATCAACCGTGCCACCATCGTGCGCATGGTCGAGGAGGTGGTGGAAGTCACCCGCCTGGGCGTGCAGGTGGCCGTGGTGATCGGCGGGGGCAATATCTTTCGCGGCATGGCCGGCGGTGCCGAGGGCATGGATCGCGCCACGGCCGACTACATGGGCATGCTGGCCACGGTGATGAACGCCCTGGCCCTGGCCGACGCCATGAACAAGCAGGGCGTGACGGCGCGCGTCATGTCGGCCATCGACATCCAGCAGGTGGTCGAGCCCTATGTGCGCCCCAAGGCGCTGCAGTACCTGGAAGAGGGCAAGGTGGTGGTCTTCGCCGCCGGCACCGGCAACCCGTTCTTCACCACCGACACGGCGGCCGCGCTGCGCGGCGCCGAGATCGGCGCAGAGCTGGTGCTCAAGGCCACCAAGGTCGATGGCGTGTACACGGCCGACCCGATGAAGGATCCCACGGCCACGCGCTATGCCAAGCTCACGTTTGACGAGGCCATGGTGCGCAACCTGGGCATCATGGATGCGACGGCGTTCGCGCTGTGCCGCGACCAGAAGCTGCCGATCCGCGTGTTCTCCATCTTGAAGCCCGGCGCGCTCAAGCGTGTGGTGATGGGCGAGGACGAGGGCACCTTGGTGTACGCTTGAGCGTTTTGCCGCGCATTGCCTGCTGAAGGATTGACATGACGACGATTGCCGAGATCAAGAAGAACCTGGACACCAAGATGGATCAGTCCATCACCGCGCTCAAGAACAACCTGTCCAAGGTGCGTACCGGCCGTGCCAACCCGGCGCTGCTGGACTCCATCCACGTGGAGTACTACGGCTCCATGGTGCCGCTGTCGCAGGTGGCCAACGTGGCCCTGCTGGACGCGCGCACCATCAGCGTGCAGCCCTGGGAAAAGAACATGGGCGCGAAGATCGAGAAGGCCATCCGCGAGAGCGACCTGGGCCTGAATCCGGCCAGCCTGGGCGACCTGATCCGCGTGCCCATGCCGCCCATGAGCGAGGAGCGCCGCAAGGAGATGACCAAGCTGGCGCGCAACGAGGGCGAGGGCTCCAAGGTGGCCGTGCGCAACCTGCGCCGCGACGCCAACGAGGCCGTGAAGAAGCTGGTCAAGGACAAGCTCGCCTCCGAGGACGAGCAAAAGCGCGCCGAGGCCGACATCCAGAAGACCACCGACAAGCACATCGCAGAGATCGACTCGCTGGTCGCGGCCAAGGAGCAGGACATCCTGGCCATCTGATCGAAAAGGTTGGGCGTTGAGCGTTGAGCATTCAGCGTGCAACGCCCGAAACCATGACGCACCACGCACCACGCACCACGCCTGACGGCGGCCACGGGCCGCAGCACATTGCCATCGTCATGGATGGCAACGGCCGCTGGGCCACCAAGCGCTTTCTGCCGCGCCTGGCGGGGCACCGCCAGGGCGTGGAGTCGCTGCGCCGCTGCGTGCGCGCCTGCGTGGCGCGCGGCGTGCGCGTGCTGACGGTGTTTGCGTTTTCCTCCGAGAACTGGAACCGTCCGGCCGACGAGGTCTCGGGCCTGATGGAGCTGATGGGCAAGGCGCTGGTGCGCGAGGTGCCGCAGCTCACCCGGGACGGCGTGCGCCTGCGCTTCGTGGGCGAACGCGCCAGCCTGTCCGCCGGCATGCGCGGCGCGCTGGAGCAGGCCGAGGCCGCCACCGCCGCCAACGCACGCATGACGCTCAACGTGTGCTTCAACTATGGCGGGCGCTGGGACATTGCCCAGGCCGCCGCCACGCTGGCCGCGCGCGGCGAGCCCATCACCGAGGCCAGCCTGCACGGCGCCATGGGCATGGCCCATGTGCCCGACCCCGACCTGCTGATCCGCACCGGCGGGGAAAAGCGCATCAGCAACTTCCTGTTGTGGCAGGCCGCGTATTCCGAGCTGTACTTCAGCGACCGCCTGTGGCCCGACTTCGACGAGGCGGCCCTGGACGAGGCGCTGGCCGACTACGCCGGGCGCGAACGCCGCTTTGGCCTGACCTCCGAGCAGTTGCAGCCGGTACAACCCGATCCGCTGCGCGCCTGAACGGCCGCCGCGCTCCCCCCATTTCGCGAAAGGGCTTGGATGCTCAAGCAACGTGTCATCACCGCCCTGATCCTGCTGGCCATCTTGCTGCCGGCGCTGTTCTATCCGTCCTTCGTGCCGTTTGCCGCCGTGGCCCTGGTGCTCATGGCCGCCGGCGCCTGGGAATGGGGACGGCTGAACGGCCTGGGCAATGGCGCCAGCGTGGCCCTGGGCATGGTGTGCGTGGCGCTGTGCTCGCTGAGCTGGGGGGGCGGCTGGCTGCTGCGCCCGCTGCCCTGGTTGTGGGCCGTGGGCGGCGCGGCCTGGGTGCTGGGCGGCGCCTGGCTGCTGCGCGTGGGTGTGGACGGCTGGCCGCGCGTGCCGCGCGCCCTGCGCATCGCCGGCGGCGTGCTGGCGCTGTGGCTGGCCTGGCTGGCCGTGGCGCAGGCGCGCGTGGCGGGCATCAACTTCCTGCTGTCGGTGCTGACCCTGGTCTGGGCCGCCGACATCTTTGCCTACTTTGCCGGCCGCGCCTTCGGCCTGCGTTTCACCAAGGGCAAACTGGCGCCCGGCATCAGTCCCGGCAAGAGCTGGGAGGGCGTGTGGGGCGGCATGGTCGGGGTGCTGGTGCTGGCCTGCGCCTGGGTGGCCGGTGACGCACACTGGCAGGCCGCAGTCCCCAGTCTCTACACCCATCTGGCGCGGCGCGGCTGGTGGCTGCTGCTCATCGGCGCGCTGTTCATGGCGGCCATGAGCGTGGTGGGCGACTTGGTGGAGTCGCTCATCAAGCGTAGTGCCGGCGTCAAGGACAGCAGTGGCCTGCTGCCCGGCCACGGCGGCGTGCTCGACCGCATCGACGCGCTGCTGCCCACGCTGCCGCTGGCCATGATGCTTTCTCATTTTTCCTGACATGAAGCAACGCCTGACCGTGCTCGGATCCACGGGATCCATAGGCACCAATACCTTGGACGTGGTGGCGCGCCACCCCGACCGCTATGAAGTCTTTGCGCTCAGCGCCGCCACGCAGGTGGATCTGATGCTGGCGCAATGCGCGCAGTTTCGCCCGCGCCATGCGGTGATGGCCAGCGCCCCGCATGCCCGCCTGCTGGCCGAGAAGCTACAGCAAAACGGCCTGGATACCGAGGTACTACAAACGCCAGATGCTCTTGAAACAATAGCGTCGCATGAGCAGGTGGACGCCGTCATGGCGGCCATCGTCGGCGCCGCCGGCCTGGCGCCCTGCCTGGCCGCGGCGCATGCCGGCAAGCGCCTGCTGCTGGCAAACAAAGAGGCGCTGGTGGTGGGCGGCGAGGTCTTCATGGCTGCCGTGCGCAGCGGCGGTGCCACGCTCTTGCCCATTGACAGCGAGCATTCGGCCATCTTCCAGAGCCTGCCCGAAGACCCGGCGACCTGGGCGCGGCGCGTCGATCACATCCTGCTCACGGCATCGGGCGGGCCGTTTCGCACGCGCGACCCGGCCACGCTGCACGCGGTGACGATAGACGAGGCCTGTGCCCACCCCAATTTTTCCATGGGCCGCAAGATCACCATCGACTCGGCCACCATGATGAACAAGGCGTTGGAGGTGATCGAGGCGCGCTGGTTGTTCGACCTGGCGCCCGAGCACATCAAGGTGGTGATCCACCCGCAGCAGATCATCCATTCCATGGTGCAGTTCAAGGACGCATCCATCATCGCCCAGCTGGGCACGCCCGACATGCGCGTGCCCATCGCCTGCGGCCTGGCCTGGCCGGAGCGCATTGCCAGCGGCGCGCCGCTGCTGGACTTCACGCGCCTGGCCGCGCTGACCTTCGAGGAGGCCGACGCCAGGCGCTTTCCCGGCCTGCACCTGTCGTGGCAGGCACTGGCCGCCGCGCCCGGCACCACCGCTGTGCTGAACGCCGCCAACGAGGTGGCGGTGGAGGCCTTTTTGTGCCAGCGCCTGCGCTTTGACCAGATCCACGCCCTGAACCTGGCAACTTTGGAGACCGTTCTGCCCTCCAAACCGGATACCCTGCAGGACTTGCTGGCGCTGGACGCGCAAACCCGTGCCGTGGCGCGGGAGCTGGTGCAGCGCTTCAATTAAGTGAGCGCCAGGCGAGTGTCATGTATTTGAATAATGCTGATTTCGTAGCAAATTCATTGCGTGACAAGCGGCGCAAGCTATCAATTCGTGAGGAGGCATGCCCATGCTGCTGACCATCGTTGCCTTCATCGTTGCGCTCGGCGTGTTGATCGCTGTGCACGAATACGGCCACTACCGCGTGGCCGTCGCCTGCGGGGTGAAGGTGCTGCGCTTCTCGGTGGGCTTTGGCCGGCCGCTGCTGCGTTGGCAGCGCAAGGGTTCGCCGACGGAATTCGTCATTGGCGCCTTTCCGCTGGGCGGCTACGTGCGCATGCTCGACGAGCGCGAGGCGCCCGTGGCCCCCGAGGAGCGCCACCTGGCCTTCAACACCCAGCCGCTGCGCGCGCGTGCCGCCATCGTTGCCGCCGGGCCGCTGGCCAACCTGCTGCTGGCCATACTGCTGTATGCGACCGTGAACTGGAGCGGCGTGGACGAGCCCAAGGCCTTGCTGGCCAGTCCCGTGGCCGGCTCCATCGCGCAGCAGGCCGGCCTGCGCGGCGGCGAGCTGGTGCTGGGGGCGGCTCTGGGCGAGCAGGACTTCGAGCCCGTGCGCTCGTTTGAAGACCTGCGCTGGACGCTCACGCGCGGCGCCCTCGATGGCGAGAACGTGCGCCTGCAGTACCAGCCGGTGCACGGCACGGTGGCGCGCGAGCTGGTGCTGCCGCTGGATCAGATTGAAGTGCGCGAGGCCGATGCCCAGCTGTTTCGCAAGATAGGCATCGTCGGCCCCTGGACGCGCCCGGTGCTGGGCGATCTGGTGGCCGGCGGCGCGGCCGAACGCGCCGGGCTGCGCCGTGGTGACCAGGTGCTGCGCGTGGGCGCCAGCGAGGTCGTCGACGGCGGCCAGCTGCGCGAGCTGATTCGCGCCAGTGCACGCGCCGGCACGGCCCAGCCACAGGACTGGCGCATAGAGCGCGACGGCCGCCAGCTGGAGCTCGCGGTGCAGCCCGACGTGGTGCAGGAGGCCAGCGGCCCCGTGGGGCGCATAGGCGCCTATGTGGGCGCGGCGCCTGAGATGGTGAACGTGCGCTATGGCGCCTTCGAAGGCCTGTACAAGGGCGCCGAGCGCACCTGGGAGGTGTCGCTGCTCACGCTGCGCATGATGGGGCGCATGCTCATCGGCGAGGCCTCCGTGAAGAACCTGAGCGGGCCGCTGACCATCGCCGACTACGCGGGCCGCTCGGCCAGCATGGGGCTGACGCAGTACCTGGCGTTTCTGGCCCTGATCAGCGTCAGCCTGGGCGTGCTGAACCTGCTGCCGCTGCCCGTCTTGGACGGGGGGCACCTGATGTATTATCTTTGGGAGGGACTCACAGGGCGCAGCGTATCCGAGGCCTGGATGGAGCGCCTGCAGCGAGGGGGCGTGGTGGTGCTCCTGCTGATGATGTCCATTGCCCTGTTCAACGACCTCACCCGGCTATTTGGCTAACCTTTTCACCGGCCTTGCCCCGCAAGGCCGGCTCCCAGCTTCATCCATGAGAAACAACATCAAACGCCTGGGCGTGCGCACCGCATCGGCCCTCGTGGCCATGGCCTTTGCCACCCAGGCAGCCTGGGCGCTGGCGCCCTTCAAGGTTCAGGACATCCGCGTGGAGGGCCTGCAGCGCGTGGAGCCCGGCACCATCTTCGCCTCGCTGCCGCTGCGCGTGGGCGACGAGTACAACGACGAAAAGGGCGCGGCCGCGATCCGCGCGCTGTTCGCCCTGGGCCTGTTCAAGGACGTGCGCCTGGAGGCCTCGGGCAACGTCCTGGTGGTGGTGGTGGAGGAGCGCCCGACGATTGCCGACGTGGAATTCGCCGGCACCAAGGAATTCGACAAGGACACGCTGAAAAAGGCCATGCGCGACGTCGGTCTGGCCGAAGGCCGGCCCTTCGACAAGGCCCTGGCCGACCGCGCCGAGCAGGAATTGAAGCGCCAGTACATCAACAAGAGCCTGTACGGCGCCGAGGTCGTGACCACCGTCACGCCGATCGAGCGCAACCGCGTGAACCTGACCTTCACCGTGACCGAGGGCGAGCCGGCGAAGATCAAGGACATACGCATCGTCGGCAACAAGGCCTTCGGCGAGTCCACGCTCAAGGGCCTGTTCGACCAGGATACAGGTGGCTGGATGAGCTGGTACACCAAGTCCAACCGCTACTCGCGCGCCAAGCTCAACGCCGACCTGGAAACCCTGCGCTCGTACTATCTGGCGCGCGGCTACCTGGAGTTCCGCATCGACTCCACGCAGGTGGCGATCTCGCCCGACAAGCAGGACATCTCCATCACCATCAACGTCACCGAGGGCCAGCGCTACGTGGTCTCGGGCGTGAAGCTGGAGGGCAACTACCTGGATCGCGACGATGAATTCAAGTCGCTGATCACCATCCGCCCCGGCGAGCCCTACAACGCCGACAAGGTGGCCGAGACCACCAAGGCCTTCACCGATCATTTCGGCAACTTCGGCTTCGCCTTCGCGCGCGTCGAGGCCGTGCCCGAGGTCGACCGCCAGAACAACCGCGTGGCCCTGGTGCTGCGTGCCGAGCCGGCGCGCCGCGCCTATGTGCGCCGCATCCAGGTCAGCGGCAACAACCGCACGCGCGACGCCGTGGTGCGGCGCGAGTTCCGCCAGTACGAGGCCTCGTGGTATGACGGCGACAAGATCAAGCTGTCGCGCGACCGCGTCGACCGCCTGGGCTTTTTCACCGAGGTCAACGTCGAGACGCAGGAGGTGCCGGGCTCGCCCGACCAGGTGGATCTGGTCATCAACGTGGTCGAAAAGCCCACCGGCTCGCTGCAGCTGGGGGCGGGCTTTTCCAGCGCCGAAAAGGTCTCGCTGTCGTTTGGCATCAAGCAGGAGAACGTGTTCGGCTCGGGCAACTACCTGGGCGTGGACGTGAACACCAGCAAGTACCGGCGCACGCTGGTGCTGTCCACCACCGATCCGTACTTCACGCAGGACGGCATCTCGCGCACCCTGGATCTTTACTACCGCACGGCCAAGCCCTACCAGTACCAGGGTGGCGACTACGAGCTGGTCACGGCCGGCACCAGCGTGCGCTTTGGCGTGCCCTTCAGCGAGACCGACACCGTGTTCTTCGGCGGCGGCCTGGAGCAGACGCACATCAAGTCGGGCACGAACATTCCCGCCGCCTACCTGGCCTACCAGCGCCAGTTCGGCGACACCAGCTGGTCGCTGCCGCTGACCATTGGCTGGTCGCGCGACAACCGCGACAGCGCGCTGGCGCCCAACTCGGGCCGCTACCAGCGCCTGAACACCGAATGGTCCGTGGCCGGCGACGCGCGCTACGTGCGCGGCAATTACCAGTACCAGCAGTACATACCGCTGAGCAAGCAGTACACCTTCGCCTTCAATGGTGAGCTGGGCCTGGGCAAGGGCATGAATGGCCAGCCCTTCCCGGTGTTCAAGAACTTCTATTCCGGTGGCCTGGGCTCGGTGCGTGGCTTTGACCAGGGCACGCTGGGCCCGCGCGACGTCACCGGCGCCTCGCTGGGCGGCCCGAAGAAAGTCACGCTGAATGCCGAATTCATTGCCCCCATGCCCGGCGCCGGCAACGACCGCACGCTGCGCTGGTTCGCCTTCGTCGATGCCGGCAACGTGTATGGCGAAAACGACAAATGGGATCTGAGCGAGCTGCGTGCCTCCGCCGGCCTGGGCCTGAGCTGGATTTCCCCTCTCGGCCCGCTGCGTTTGGCCTACGCGCAGCCGGTGCGCAAGTTCGCCGGCGATAGAATCCAAAAACTGCAATTCCAAATCGGAACGTCTTTCTAATGAAATCCCTTTCCCGCCATATTCCCCTGGTTCTACTGCTGGGCACCCTGGCCGCAGCCGTGCCCGCGCAGGCCCAGGAATTCAAGGCCGGCTTCGTGAATACCGACCGCATCTTCCGCGAGGCCAACACCGCCAAGACGGCGCAGGCCAAGCTGGAGCAGGAGTTCTCCAAGCGCGAGAAGGAACTCGTGGACATGGGCAATGCCCTGAAGAGCGCCACCGAGAAGTTCGAGCGCGAGGCCCCCACCATGGCCGAGAGCCAGCGCGTGGCGCGCCAGCGCCAGCTGGTGGATCAGGATCGCGACTTCCAGCGCAAGCGCCGCGAGTTCCAGGAAGACCTGGGTGCGCGCAAGAACGAAGAGCTGGGCCAGGTGCTGGAGCGCGCCAACAAGGTCGTCAAGCAGCTTGCCGAGGCCGAGAAGTACGACGTCATCCTGCAGGAGGCCGTCTACATCAACCCCAAGCACGACATCACCGACAAGGTGATCAAGGCCATGAACGCTGCCGGCAACGCCGGCAAGTAAAGCGCGGGCGCACCAATACAGGCCAGGCGTGAGTTTGCGGCTAGGGCAAATCGTCGATGCACTCGGGGGCAGCCTTGAAGGAGCCAGCGCAGACACGCAAATCCAGCGCATAGCGCCGCTGGAGACGGCCGGCGAGGGCGACCTGGCCTTCCTCAGCAACCCGCGCTACCAGCCGCAGCTGGCCGCCTCACGGGCGGCCTGTGTCATTGTGGCGCCGGCCATGCGTGCCGCGGCCCTGGCGCGCGGCGCCTGCATCGTCACCGATGACCCCTACCTGTACTTCGCCCGCGTCACGCAGCTTTGGGTGCGGGCCCAGGGGCAGGGCGCCCAGGCCGGCGTGCATCCCAGTGCCGTCGTCGATGCGCAGGCGCAGGTGCATGCCACGGCAAGCATAGGCCCGCTGTGCGTGGTCGAGCGCGACGCGGTGATAGGGGCGCACACGGTTCTGAAGTCCCGCGTCACGGTGGGCGAGCGCTGCACCGTGGGCGCGCGCTGCATCCTGCACCCGGGCGTGGTGATAGGCGCGGACGGTTTCGGCTTTGCGCGCCAGCGTGGCGAGTGGGTCAAGATCGAGCAGCTGGGCGCGGTGCGCATCGGCGACGACGTGGAGATCGGCGCCAACACCTGCATAGACCGCGGTGCGCTGGAAGACACGGTGCTGGAGGACGGAGTCAAGCTCGACAACCTGATCCAGATCGCGCACAACGTGCACATCGGTCGGCATACGGCCATGGCCGGTTGCACCGCCGTCGCCGGCAGCACGCACATCGGCGCGCATTGCACCATTGCCGGGGCGGCGTCCATCGTCGGCCACCTGCAATTGGCGGACAATGTGCATGTCTCCACCAACACGGTGGTCACGCATTCCATAGCACGCCCCGGGCAGTACACCGGGGTGTTTCCCATGGACGAGCACGCCAAGTGGGAAAAGAACGCAGCCGCGCTGCGCCAGCTCTACCGCCTGCGCGAACGCGTCAAGGCGCTCGAACAACGACTACAGGACGGCCCCAGGCCGCAACAACAATGATGGACATTCACTACATCCTCAAGCAGCTACCCCACCGCTACCCGTTTCTCCTGGTCGACAAGGTGGTGGAGCTGGAGCGCAACCAGCGCATCCGTGCGGTGAAGAACGTCACCTTCAACGAACCCTTTTTCACCGGCCACTTTCCCGGCCGCCCGGTGATGCCCGGGGTGCTGATCCTGGAGGCACTGGCCCAGGCGGCCGGCCTGCTGGCTTTTGACGCCATGGGCCAGGTGCCGGACGAGAACAACATCTATTACTTCGTCGGCATCGACGGCGCGCGCTTCAAGCGCCCGGTGGAGCCGGGTGACCAGCTGATCCTGGACGTCACCATCGACCGCGTGCGTGCCGGCATCTGGCGCTTCAACGGCGTGGGCCGCGTGGGCGACGAGGTGGCTGCCGAGGCACAGCTGATGTGCACCATGCGCAACGTCGGCGGTCAGTGACGCGGCCTGTGAGCAATATCCACGCCACGGCCATCATCGCACCCGGCGCCGAGATCGACGCCAGCGCCTCGGTCGGCCCCTACGCGGTGATCGGTGCCCAGGTGCGCATTGGTGCGCGCACCACGGTGGGCGCGCATTGCGTGGTCGAGGGTCACACCAGCATAGGCGCGGACAACCGCATCTTCCAGTTCGCCTCGCTGGGCGCGGCGCCGCAGGACAAGAAATACGCCGGCGAGCCGACGCAACTGGTGATCGGCGATCGCAACACCATCCGCGAGTTCTGCACCTTCAACACCGGCACGGTGCAGGATCAGGGCCTGACGCGCATCGGCGACGACAACTGGATCATGGCCTACGTGCATATCGCGCACGATTGCGTGGTGGGCAACCAGGTGATATTGGCCAACAACGCCACCCTGGCCGGCCATGTGCACGTGGGCGACCAGGTGATCATCGGCGGCCTGACCGGGGTGCACCAGTATTCCAGGATAGGCGCGCATGCCATGGCCGGCTTTGCCAGCCATGTCTCGCAGGACGTGCCGCCCTTCATGATGGTGGATGGCAACCCGCTTGCCGTGCGTGGCCTGAATCTCGAAGGCCTGCGCCGGCGCGGCTTTTCGGCCGCGCGCGTGGCCGCGCTCAAGCAGGCCTACCGCCTGCTGTATCGCCAGGGCCTGACGCTGGAGGCGGCGCTCTCGGCCATGGCCGAGCTGCCACAAAGCTACCCCGAGGCCGAGGGCGACATCGCCTTGCTGCGCGACTTCATTGCCGCATCGCAGCGCGGCATTGCACGCTGACCCTGCGCCATGGCCCTGGATGCCCCGCGCATTGCCATGGTGGCCGGCGAGACCTCCGGCGACCTGCTGGCGGGCCTGCTGCTGGACGGCCTGCGCGCGCAATGGCCCGGCGTGCAGAGCATGGGCATAGGCGGGCCGCGCATGGCCGAGCGCGGCTTTGACGCCTGGTGGCCCAGTGAACGACTGGCCGTGCATGGCTACAGCATCGACCTCGCGCGGCGCCTGCTGGGCATCCTGAAGATCCGCAAGCAGCTGCGCGCGCGTCTGCTGGCCGACAAGCCCGCCGTGTTCATAGGCGTGGATGCGCCGGACTTCAACCTGGGCCTGGAGGCCGGCCTGCGCGCCGCCGGCGTGAAGACCGTGCACTTCGTCTGCCCGTCGATCTGGGCCTGGCGCGCCAACCGCGTGGACAAGATCCGCGCCGCGGCCGACCATGTGCTGTGCATCTTCCCGTTCGAGCCCGAACTGCTGGCGCGCCACGGCATCGCCGCGACCTACGTGGGCCACCCGCTGGCCAGCGTCATCCCTTTGCAGCCGGACAAGGCGGCCGCGCGCGCCCAGCTGGGCCTGGCTCTGCACGACGAGGTGCTGGCCATCCTGCCCGGCAGCCGCTCGGCCGAGGTGGCCTATATCGCCAAACCGTTCTTTCAGGCTGCAGCGCTCATCCGTCAAGCACGTCCAGCTATCAAGATGGTAGTGCCCGCAGTGCCCGCGCTGCGTGCGCGCATAGAGCAGCTGGCGCGCGACTGCGGCGTGCTGGATGCGCTGACCATAGTCACCGGCCAGTCGCACGATGTGCTGGCCGCCTGCGACTGCACGCTCATCGCCAGCGGCACGGCCACGCTGGAGGCGGCGCTGTTCAAGCGCCCCATGGTCATCGCCTACCACATGCACCCCATCAGCTGGCGCCTGATGCGCGGCAAGCAGCTGCAGCCCTGGGTGGGCCTGCCCAACATCCTGTGCCGCGACTTCGTCGTGCCCGAGCTGCTGCAGGACGCCGCCAGCCCCCAGGCCCTGGCCGCGGCCGTGCTGCAGTGGCTGGACGCACGCGTTCACGACCCTGCGCGCATCACCCAGCTGGAGCAGCGCTTTGCCACGTTGCACGAAGACCTGCGCCGCAACACCCCACGCCTTGCCGCCGATGCCATCCAAAAAATCCTTGCCTAAACAGGCCGGCCTTGCCTGGCATACGCATGGCCTCGTGGCCGGCGTGGACGAGGCCGGGCGCGGCCCGCTGGCCGGCCCCGTAGTCGCCGCCGCGGTCATTCTGGACGAACTGCAGCCGATTGCCGGGCTGGCGGACTCCAAGGTGCTCACGGCCGCGCGGCGCGAGCGGCTGTTCGACGAGATCCGCGCCAAGGCCCTGTGCTGCAGCATTGCCGAGGCCAGCGTGGAGGAGATCGACCAGCTCAACATCCTGCAGGCCACCCTGATGGCCATGCGCCGCGCCGTGCAGGGCCTGCGCCTCAAGCCCCGGCTGGCGCTGGTGGACGGCAACCGGCTGCCGCAACTCGACATGCCGGCCGAGGCCATCGTCAAGGGCGACGCCAAGGTGGCCGCCATTGCCGCCGCGTCCATCCTTGCCAAGGTCACGCGTGACCGCTGGTGCGCCGAGCTGCACGTGCAATATCCGCAATACGGCTTTGCCGGCCACAAGGGCTATGGCACGGCCGAGCACCTGGCGGCGCTGCAGGCGCATGGCGCCTGTCCGCAGCATCGCCGCTCGTTTGCCCCCGTGGCGCGCGTCCTATGAACAACCCCCTGAGCGGCTTAGCCGCTTCCCCCTTCTCTTCACGCTTCGCGTGGGAAGGGGGACGCCGCCCGTGCGGCGGGGCGGCCCTTGCACGGCGGCCCTGGCTTGGCTCGCGCCAGTTTCAAACATTGGGCTGCAAGGCCACGCGCAGTAGATTGCACCAATGAAACCTGCCGTCACCCTCATCCACTCGCGCGACAACGCGCTGCTCAAGGATCTGCGCCGTCTGTCGCAGGACAGCACGGCCTACCGCAAGCAGGGCCGCGCGTGGCTGGAGGGCGACCACCTGTGCGGCGCGGCGCTGGCGCGCGGCCGGCGCCCGGCCATCGCCGTGTTTTCTGAGTCATTTTGGCCTGTAGCACCTGCAGAATATACACAGGCAGCTACTAAAACAGTAGTGATTGCGGATGCCCTGTGGCAGGACATCAGCGGCCTGGAGTCGCCCGCGCGCATGGGCTTCGTGCTGCCGCTGCCAGCCCAGGTGGCGCTGGACGCGCAGGCGCCCACGGTGGTGCTGGATCGCCTGCAGGACGCCGGCAACGTCGGCTCCATACTGCGCAGCGCCTCGGCCTTCGGCTTCACCCAGATCGCCGCGCTCAAGGGCACGGCGGCGCTCTGGTCGCCCAAGGTGCTGCGCGCCGGCATGGGGGCGCATTTCGCACTGCAGCTGGTGGAAGGCCTGGACGTGCAGGACATCGACACCTTAAGCGTGCCGCTGCTGGCCACCAGCTCGCACCAGGGGGACTGGCTGCACCGCGCAGCGCTGCCCTGGCCCTGCGGCTGGATCATGGGCCACGAGGGGCAGGGCGTCTCGCCCGAGCTGCAGCGGCGCGCGCGCCGCCATATCCGCATCACCCAGCCGGGCGGCGAGGAGTCGCTGAACGTGGGCGCGGCCGCCGCCATCTGCCTGCACGCCAGCGCCGCGGCGCGCGACCTGGGCGGCTGACCAGGCGCGGCGCCGCCTATACCAAGGTATAGGGCGCCATCCCAAGGATGCGGCGGCGTTTCGCCCGCCCGGCCGCACAATCGCTGGCTGTGCCGACGGGCCGCGCCTTGCCGCCTGCCGCCCACGCAGCAAGCCACCACAACCACCCTGACGATGGAGGACGAGGCCATGGATCCAGACCCTTTGGGGCGCGTGCGCGCCACCCATTGCACGCCCGGTGAGCCGTCCGTTCGCCGGCCTTTTCCTGCCCACTGCGCTGCCGCCCGCCTGATCCTCCTATGAGGCCGCGGCCCGGGCGGCGCCTACCGCCCGGGAGCGACCTCATGACCCGTCAACAACTGCATACCGCCCTGCGCGCCGCCCTGCTCGCGCGCAACGTCACCCAGCTTCGCGCGCTGCGCGCCACTTACGGCCTGCAGGCCTTCGCCGCCGCCGTGGCCGGCTGCAGCCCGCGCGTTGCCGCCGACGCGCTGAGCCTGCTGCCCGAGCCCGATCGCCAGGCCGTGCTGCGCCAGCTGCCGCGCCCGCTGTGCGAGCGCCTGCGCCCATTGGGCATGGCCTTGTCCGCGGCGCGGCCGGCGCGCCGCTGGGGCTGGGGCCTGCTGGCCTGGCGCAAGCGTGAGCAGCACGCCGCCGTCTAAAACCCCCGCCAAGGAACTCCCATGAACTTCCGTATGCCTGCCGCCCTGCGGCCGGTTGCTGTCCTGTTGCTGGGCGGCATGCTGTGCGCCTGCAACCAGGGCCATCCCACGGACGAGGGCCAGGGCGCGCCCGCCGTGCCCGCGCTGCGCCGCCAGGGCCAGGTGATCGAGGTGCCGCCGGGCTCGCCGCTGCTGGCGCAGCTGCGCGTGCAGGCCGTGGCCGCGGCACCCTGGTCCACGCCCATCACGGCGCCGGCGGCCATCGAGGCGGCGCCGGAAAAGCTGGTCAAGGTGGTGCCGCCCGTGGCCGGCCGGCTGGTGCAGATTCAGCGCACGCTGGGCGATGCCGTGCGCGCCGGCGATGCGCTGTTCACCATGGACTCGGCCGACATGGCGGCCCTGCGCGCCGAGCAGGCCAAGTCGCAGGCCACGCTGGCCCAGGCGCGGCGCGAGGCCGACCGGCAAAAGCTGCTGCTGGACGCCGACATCGCCGCGCGCAAGGACTACGAGGCCGCGGCGCTGGCCCTGTCCAACGCCCAGGCCGATGCCATGGCGGTGGCCGACCGTCTGGCGCAGCTGGGCGTGCCCACGGCCGCGGGCGCGCGTGGCAGCTATGTGATGCGTGCGCCCATCAGCGGCCGCGTGGTGGAGATGAACGGCGCCCAGGGTGCGTACTGGAACGACATCAACGCCCCGGTGATGACCGTGGCCGACCTGTCCACCGTCTGGCTCAGCGCCCAGGTGAACGAGCGCGACCTGGCCGGCGTGGCCGTGGGCCAGGAGGCTCATATCACGCTCAGCGCCTACCCCGGCCAGGAGCTGCGCGGCAAGGTGCGCTACGTGGGCGAGCTGCTTGACCCGCAGACACGCAGCGTGAAGCTGCGCGTGGCCGTGGACAACCAGGGTGGCCGCCTGCGCCCGGGCATGTTCGCCCAGGTGCGCCTCGATGGCCCCGAACACCAGGCGCTGGTGCTGCCGGCCACGGCGCTGCTGCAAAGCGGCGTGGGCACGCGCGTCTTCGTCGAGCTGTCGGCCGGCCACTTTGCCGCGCGCGAGGTGCAGGTGGGTGCGCAGCAGGGCGATCAGGTGGAGCTTACGTCCGGCCTGCACGCCGGCGAGCGCGTGCTGGTGAACGGCGGGGTGCTGCTGCATGATTGAGCGTCTCGTCACCCTGAGCTTTGCGCGCCGCGGCCTGATGTGGCTGGTGTTCGCCTTTGCCGCGCTGTATGGCGTGTTCAGCTGGAAGCAGCTGCCCATCGAGGCCTACCCGGACATCGCCGACGTGACCTCGCAGATCGTGACCCAGGTGCCGGGTCTGGCCGCCGAGGAGATCGAGCAGCAGATCACCGTGCCGCTGGAGCGCGCGCTGCTGGCCACGCCCGGCATGCATGTGCTGCGCTCGCGCAGCCTGTTCGCGCTGTCGCTGATCACCGTGGTCTTCGACGATGGCGTGGACGGCTACTGGGCGCGCCAGCGCCTGCAGGAGCGCATCAACGACGTGGCCCTGCCCTATGGCGCCCGGCCCGGGCTGGACCCCTACAGCTCGCCCACCGGCGAGGTCTACCGCTACACGCTGGAGAGCCCCACGCGCAGCCTGCGCGAGCTGTCCGAGCTGCAGACCTGGACGGTGATACCGCGCCTGAAGAAGGCCCAGGGCGTGGTGGACGTGACCAACTTCGGCGGCCTGACCACGCAGTACCTGCTGGAGCTCGACCCGCAGCGCCTGCTGCAGTACGGCCTGACGCTGGCCCAGGTGGTGGACGCGCTGAATGCCAACAATGCCAGCGGCGGCGGCAGCGTGCTCGATCGCGGCGAGATCTCCTACGTGATCCGCGGCGTCGGCCTGCTGCGCTCACTGGACGACATGGGCCAGGTGGTGGTCAAGACCACGGCGGCCGGCGTGCCGGTGCTGGTCAGGGATCTGGGGCGCCTGGCCTACGGTAACGTGGAGCGGCGCGGCGTCCTGGGCAAGGACGACAACCCGGACACGCTGGAGGGCATCGTGCTGCTGCTCAAGGGCAGCAACCCGTCGCAGGCGCTGCAGGGCATACATGCGGCCGTGGCCGAGCTCAACGGCAAGATTTTGCCGGCCGACGTCAAGGTCGTGCCCTACCTGGATCGCACCACGCTGATCGCCCGCACCATGGACACCGTGGGCCACACGCTGCTGGAGGGCCTGGTGGTGGTCACGTTGGTGCTGCTGCTGTTCCTGGGCAGCCCGCGCGCGGCGCTGATCGTGGCGCTGACGATTCCCATGGCGCTGCTGCTGGCCTTCGTCTTCATGCACCACGCGCGCATTCCGGCCAACCTGCTGTCGCTGGGCGCGATCGATTTCGGCATCCTGGTGGACGGCGCCGTGGTGGTGGTCGAGGGCATGCTGCGCCTGCGCGAGGAGCATGAGGAGCGCACGCTCACGCCGCGCGACGCCATCGCCGCCACGCTGCAGGTGGCGCGCCCCATCTTCTTCGGCATGTGCGTGATCGCCGCCGCCTACCTGCCGCTGTTCGCCTTCGAGCGCATCGAGTACAAGCTGTTCTCCCCCATGGCCAGCGCCGTGGGCGCGGCCCTGGCCGGCGCCCTGGCCGTGGCCCTGCTGCTCACGCCGGCGCTGGCCTGGCTGGCCTTTTGCCGGCCGCGCAAGGTGTTCCACAACCCCGTGCTGCACTGGCTGGATGCGCGCTACGAGCGCTTCCTGCGGCGCGCCGTGGGGCGCGGGCGCTGGTGGCTGGCCACGCTGGGCGTGGCGCTGCTCACGCTGGCCGGCCTGGGCGCCAGCATAGGGCGCGACTTCCTGCCCTACCTGGACGAGGGCTCCATCTGGCTGCAGGTGCAGCTGCCCCCGGGCATCACGCTGGACAAGGCCCAGCAGATGGCGGATGCGCTGCGCGGCGCGGCGCGCGAGTTTCCCGAGGTGTCCTACGTCGTCACCCAGACCGGGCGCAACGACGAGGGCACCGACTACTGGACGCCCTCGCACATCGAGGCCAGCGTCGGCCTGCACCCCTACAAGAGCTGGCAGTCGGGCTGGACCAAGCAGCAGCTGATAGACCATATGGCGGCGCGCTTTGCGCGCATGCCGGGCTACAGCGTGGGCTTCATGCAGCCCATGATCGATGGCGTGCAGGACAAGCTCTCGGGCGCGCACAGCGACCTCACGCTCAAGGTCTACGGCGACGACCTGGAGGGCGACCGCCGCGTGGCCCAGGACGTGGTGCAGGCGCTGCAGCAGGTGCCCGGCGCCGCCGACGTGGCGGTGGACGTGGAGCCGCCTCTGCCCAATCTGCGCATCACGCTGGATCGCGCCGCCGCCGCACGCCTGGGCGTCAGCGCCGCCGACGTGGCGCAGCTCATTTCCACCGGCATAGGCGGCGCCGCCGTGGGCCAGCTCTACGTGGGCGAAAAGAGCTACGGCATGACGGTGCGCTTCACGCCCCAGGCGCGCGCCAGCGTGGACGCCATAGGCCAGCTGCGGCTCACGTCCGCCAGCGGCGCCCAGGTACCGTTGGCCGACGTGGCCCGCATCGAAACCACCCAGGGCCAGAGCGTGATCGTGCGCGAGGGCGGGCAGCGTCACATCCTGGTCAAGCTCAACGTGCGCGGGCGCGATCTGGCCGGCTTCCTGGCCGATGCGCATGCCGCCATAGACCGCCAGGTGCGGTACGACCCGCAGCATATCCACCTGGAATGGGGCGGCCAGTTCGAGAACCTGCAACGTGCCCAGGCGCGCATGGCCGTGATCCTGCCGCTGACGCTGGGGCTGATGCTGGTGCTGCTGTTCGGCGCCTTCGGCAACCTGCGCCAGCCGCTGCTGGTGCTGGGCATGGTGCCGCTGGCCATGATTGGCGGCCTGGCGGGCCTGCACCTGCGCGGCATGACGCTGAACGTCTCCAGTGCCGTGGGCTTCATCGCGCTGTTCGGCGTGGCCGTGCTCTCGGGCGTGCTCATGGTGGCGCAGATCAACCGCCTGCGCCAGGACGCCGGCCTGGCACTGCGCCAGGCGGTGCTTGAGGGCGCGGCCAGCCGCATGCGCCCGGTGCTGATGACCGCCACCGTCGCCGCCTGCGGCCTGCTGCCGGCCATGCTTGCCACCGGCCTGGGCAGCGACGTGCAGCGCCCGCTGGCCACCGTGGTGGTCTGCGGCCTGGTCAGCGCCACGGCGCTGACGCTGCTGCTGCTGCCGGCGCTGTACCACGCGGTCGAGGCCTGGGCCGAGCGCATGGCCCGGCGCCGGGCGGCACGCGCCGCCGCGCGCGGCGATGGCGACATCGACTGGGAGCACCTGGACGCCCAGGCCATTGCCCATTCCGCCTCGGCCATCGACGGCTATTGAGATCCTTGCGAGTCTTGCCATGCGTAGCCTTGTTTTCCTGAACCCCATGGGCCGGGCCCTGCTGCCGGCGCTGGCCCTGCTGGGCGCTGCCACCGTTGCCGAGGCGCAGACCGGGCCGGCCGCCGCCGCGCTGCCGTTTGCCGGCTACCTGCAGGCCGTGCAGGCCCACAGCCTGGAGCTGCAGGCCCAGCAGACCACGGTGACGGCGGCGCGCGCCGGCGTGGGCATGGCCGGCATCCGGCCCGACCCCCAGCTGTCGCTGGGCGCCAGCCGCGAGCAGGCCCATACCGGCCTGCCGCGCCCCACCAGCGTCAACCCGGCCATCAGCTGGGAGCTGGAGACGGGCGGCAAGCGCGCCGCGCGCATCCGTGCCGCCCAGAGCAACGTGCGCCTGACCGAGGCGCAACTGGAGGGCTTTCGCCGCGGCCTGTTCAGCGACGCCGCCGGCGCCTTTGCCGAGGCCTGCCGCACGCGCGAGGTGCTGGCGCGCAAGCAGCAGACGCTGGCGGCGCTGGGCGAGGTGGTGCGCGTCAACGAGGTGCGCCGCAAGGCCGGCGACGTGGGCGGCGTGGAGCTGCTGCAGTCGCGCGTGGAGCGCGACCAGTACGCCGCCGAGGTGACCCTGTCCGGCGCCGACGCCCAGGCCGCGCTGCTGGCGCTGTCCGTACCGCTGGGCGCCAGCGCCGCCGAGGTGCTGGGTACTGTCCAGGCCGAGCGGCCGCTGGCCTGTGACTTTGCTCCGTATGCGCAGGGCGGCGACCTGCAGGCCCTGCTGCCCCAGGCGCTGGCCGCGCGCGAGGACATCCGCATTGCCGAGGCGCAGCTGACGAACGCGCGTGACAAGGCGGCGCTGGTGGCGGCCAACCGCTGGGTCAACCCCACCCTGGCGCTGGGCGTGACCGCCACGCCCGGCCATGGCGCCGGCACCGGCGCCGATGGTGCGCCGTTCGACGCGGCAGCGCGCTCGTGAAGCGCGGCGCGATATTTGAACCCGCAGAGTTGAGATAAATGGACGTCAGTTTACTTTCGCGTCAGGAAAGTAAATTGCGTCTCAGAACAAGCCAGATGGTTCACGCCTCGCCTTCGACATAGGTCAGCGAGGGCGCTGGGCCTTCGATTAACCCGTCGCGCACGAAAACCCGCTGCCCCGCGGTTGCCTGGCCACGCGCCTGGATGACGCCGCCGCCTGGCAGCGTGATCGTGGCTACGCCGGCATCGAGGGCGGCTACGTCGCCCACCTCCAGTGGCCGCTTGGGCAAAAGCTCAAAAAACTGGCGGTAGATGTTAGACATGGGTCTCCAGCTTGATGGTCTGACGCAGCTTGGGGAAGCTCCAGTCAACGGAGGTGCTGCGCACGATGCCCATCACGGTCTTTTCACCCAGGTAGCGCACGAACTGGCCCGGAACGATGACGCCGGTCTCGGGCAACACCTGCATGTTTAGGGTGATGTGCTCCTGGCGGCCGGTGTTCGACAGCTCGGCCACGCCGCGCTGGCGGTGGGCCACGGCGTCGGTGATCAGGGCGTGGGTGACCTGCGGGGCCAACACGTCGCCCGCCGTGCCAGCGCGCTTGAACGGGCCGAACACCCCCATGCCGACACCGCCAACAAAGACACGGTTGTAGGCGGGCTGGTCGATGTACTCGGAACCCTCGACCTCGGCCGCGTCGGCTGGGATCTCGAAATCCGGGGCGATGGCGTCCCAGGCCCAGGGCGCGGCCGGGTAGCTTGGCAGGATGCGCAGGACGGAATCGGTGGGGTGCGGCTGTACGTAGCCGCCCGCTGCGGCCGCGATGTCGTTGATGGCGTCGATGTAGCAGCCTTGCAGGGCCCAGGCGCCGGCCGGAACCAGCCAGTCCTGCAGGCCCCAATCCACCGTCCAGCCGATGCCGACGCCATTGATCGTAAGCACGTCGGCCATGAGCTGCTGGGCCGTGCGGGCGGCCGTGGGGTTGCCGAACTGCATGGCCGTCGCATATGGGGCGCCGAGGATCGAGGCTTTGCCCTTGCCCGAAACGTTCCAGCGCGTGGGGCTGAAGCGCCGGTCGCGGGCGACGCGCTCCAGGCGTAGGCGAAACGGCAGGCCGTTGACCGTGATGGCCAGCTCGGCCGGATCGCCCTGGTTGTCACGGCCCAGGCGGGTCGCTGCGTCGTGGTGCAGGGACGCCTGCCAGGACCATGTCCACGACTGGTGATCCAGCGACATGCTGAAGCTGTGCGCGTGCAGCTCGGCTCCTGTGTCCACTCGGTGGAGGGTGATGTTGTTGAGCACTATGTAGACCTTGCGGACAGGAACAACGACGACCGGTTCTGGCCCAGGCCCTGGCCCACGCCGCTCGCACACAAACACCAGCTGCCCGTCGCCCGTCCATGGGTCGGCAAACAGCAAGTGCGCCGGCAGCGCGGGCAGATAGCAGGGCTCTTTGCCGGGCTGCGCGGGGCGCTGCCATTGACCGGGGCGCGGGGGCCAGGCTTGCTGGTACCGGCCGCCGATGGCGCGTGGCAGGCGCCGGGCGATGCCCATGCCGCTAGCGATGGGGCGCTGCAGCGGCGCGGCCTGCTCAAAGCGGGCGCCGGTGCGCCGCTGGCGGTCGCGGTAGGTCTCTTGGTAGCGGCCCCGCAGCGGTGCGGCGGGCAGGCGCAGGGCCTGCTGCATGCCGGCACCGGTGCTGCTGCGCAGGCGCTGGGCCTCTTGGTAGCGGGCGTGCAGCGGCTCGGCCGGCAGGCGCCGGGCCTGCTCGAAGGCGACGTGCAGTGCCCGCTGTAGCGCCAGCGTGTCGCTCCACGCGGCGCGACAGCGGGCGGCGACGGCGGCGGCGTCTTGCCAGCGGCTGCGCACGCCAGCGGGCAGCTTGGCCGATTGTTGCCAGTGGCCCCGCGATGCGTGCGGCAGCGGCGCGGCATCTTGCCAGCGGCCGGCAGTCTGGCCCACGGTGGGGCGGCTGACGTTGATGTCGTAGACCGCGGCCAGGTGCAGGCGCAGGCCCGTGAGACGCCCGCTGCCGTGCAGCGTGGCGTCGGGGGTTGACGGCGTGCCGCCATCGTCACCAAAGACCAGCGGCACCGGGCCGGGTGTACCGACCGGCTGCTGGCGGAATATGAGGTCGGCTGCGGCCACACGGTGCGCCTTGCGTCAGCCAAGCACCACGGCACCCAGCAGCACCAAGCCGCCGGCGTACAGCTGGGGCGTGTCGTCGCCGGGCGCGGTGGGGGCGCCGCCGATGCGGAAGTCCCCGGCGTGATCCACGTCGGTGACGCTGCCGGCCGCCACCAGCTTGCCCGCGCCGTTGACCCACTGCGCGGCGCGCGGCTGGCCGGTGGCCAGCACCGTGGAGCCAGCGGGGGTGGCAACAAGCAGGGTCAGCTGGCCCGCGGCAATGGCGCCGCAGGGTTTGGCCAGCAGCACCTCGGCCAGCGGGGCGCCTGCCGGCGTGGCGCCGCTGGCGGCGGCGGCGTCGGCATACAGGCGGATGGCGGATGGCTGTGCGCCTGCGTCGGCAAAGGCTATTGTTGCGGCCAGCTGGGCCAGGGCGTGGTCGGCGCCGATGATCATGGCAGCACCTCGGGCATCAAGCCGTCTGCAACCACCGCGCGGCGGTCGCGCGCCGGGTGGTAGGAGAGCACTGTGTAAATTTCCAGCTCGTCTACGTTGTCGAAACGGTAGGCTCCGGTGTTCGCGTCGCTCCAGGTCTCGCGGTACACCATGCCGTCGCGTTCGCGCAGCAGCCGCACGCGGGCTCGCAGGGGGGTGTTTCCGTGGGTGCCTTTAGTTTCTACAACCCCGCGGACGACGCCGACACCTGCCCCGAGCAGTCCGACGCTGTAGCTACCCTGATTGGTAGGTGCTTGTGTTGTTACCGCATGGCCATAAGGCCCGGTGTATACACCGCTCTGTACGTGCGCGACTACTGGGGCGTCGATAAAAATTAACGGCCTCGCCACAATTGGGGTGAACAGCGCTGTGGCGCCCGCCTGGAGCGCACCATCCACTAGCACTAGGAGCACAGGCTCGCTCCAGGCGACCCCATCATCTGAGTGCGCAATCGTTACATCAGTCTCTGACCGCGGGAGATACGAGCTGTAGCCGTCCCACGTAACCGACACCGCATGCACATCAACAGGCACCACGTGGTCGTAGGCTATCCAACCCGGGAACTGCCCTGAAACTGTGCACCAGGCTGTGCCAACAACTTTATCGAAGGCGTTGCCCGCAACCCACCCACCGGAGTATTCTGAGCTGGCAAATGCGCTCCCGCCGACAGACAAGTCTTGCTTCGAGGCGCCACGAAACGACACCTCTGGTATCTGCACATAGGTGCTCCAGGTGGCAGCGACCTGTAGTCGCCAAAAACGATGTGGGTCAGCCACGGCTTACCTCCAGGGGCCGGTGATGTCGATGAAACTAGCGCCCGTCGCTGATGTACGGCCGTAGCTCGGTAAACTAGATTCTGTGCTTGTGCAAGAGGTGATGTACGTCCGCCCCGCATGCACCAGTTTGTCAAAGAGGCCGAATGTGCTCCACACGCCGGTTTGCGGACAATATCGCAGCCCAGGAACATCCCCCCGCGGAGAAGCTATCTCGCTGACGTACTGCGCCGACAGAATCAAACTACCGTCGATCTGCGAAGGAAACGCGCCCATCGTCTGGTCTCGCCCGCTGTACTCTTTTCCGCTGTACGCCGCGCGATACGCTTGTACCGATGCGCCGAGCCCTGTATAGCCTCGCGCAATGGCGGTGCGACGAACCGAATTGGCATCCAGAGCGCCTTCATACATGAGGGAAACATCTGATGTAGTCGAGTAGTTGATGCCGCAAAGGTAGCCGTCTCCTGCCGGATTTTTTGGTATGAAGTCGCCGAACCCCCGCAGGAAACAGTTTTGATATTCCGGTCCGCGGTGCGCCCCTGGTGCGGTGCTGTCCAAGAAAAAACGCCCGTCGCTGGCCAAAATCCACGCGACAGGTGTCGCGCTGCTGGTGTCGCTTTTCGCCCAATACCCGCCTCCGGGTACCTGCCCCTCCGTTGGGAATGCACCTGCTCCGGCGTCTACACTACTCATGGTCTCGTAGCCCGTCAGGCGGGAAAACTGCGCGGCGGTGTCGTCCACGCGCAAAAACATCTTTGTCGATTCGGGATGCAGGCTGCGGAAAACTGCTACGTTGGTCTTGCTGTAAACCTTCTCCCAACCAGCCGCAGCGATCTTGAAGGTGATCGACGCACCTGCGTCGGTGCCG
Organism: Pseudomonadota bacterium; assembly: GCA_018240995.1. Taxonomy (GTDB): domain Bacteria; phylum Pseudomonadota; class Gammaproteobacteria; order Burkholderiales; family Burkholderiaceae_C; genus Alicycliphilus. The sequence continues at coordinate 23,875 of JAFEES010000002.1, forward strand.
TCTGGCTGCGCCGTGGCGAAGGTCACAGCGGCGGTGTTGGCCGACAACACTTTTTGCTCCCCGTTGAGCGCCGCATTGCTCGCCCCGGCAACCTGGATCACGGCACCCGACCAGGCTGCGCTGGCGCCACCAACAAAGTTGAGGGTGGCGACGCCGCCCACCACAACAAGCGATGTAGCGACCTTCAGGCCGTAACCGGTGCACAGACAGGCTTCGAGTTGCGCGATCTTGCTTCCCGCCACGCCGTTGAGTACGGGTGCGCCCGGCATGTCCGAGCGGTAGTGCTTGACGGTAGTGTCTACAGGGGATGTCATGGTGAGGTTTTCCTTGTCTCAAAATTCAGGGGTTGCTCGGCGGCCGATCCACGTCGCCGCGGCCCAGCAGCTCGAATTGATAGTCCACGCCCAGCGCCGGCCCCATTTGCACGGTGCGTATGCAGGCGAACGGGGTGATGGCGCCGGACACGTGGATGAACTGCACGTTGCCCGCCGCCCAGCCGGTGCCCCAGCCGAGGGCGCGCAGGGTGAAGTAGGGCGCAGCGCCCACGGGGTTGATGGGTGCGAAGTCGGTGTTGATGTTGCCGGTGCCGATGAAGCCGACATGCTCGCCAATACACTCGAATGTGGTGCTGTTGGTGAAGCGCAGCGCAAACTTTTCGGTCAGCGCGCCGGCGTTGGTCAGCTCCACCGGCGCCAGCGTGTCGTTGTAGGTTGCGGGCGCGGGGTTGCCGACGATGTTGTCGGCCCAGGTGATGCCGTCCCAGGTCTGCTGATCCCAGAACTGCGCCACGCGGGCGCGCAGGGTGGGCGCGGTGATGGCGCTGCTGACAGTGCTGCCAGCGGGAAAGTCGTGCGCCAGCTGGCCCACGGTGGCTATCTCGCCGCCGATCTGCACGTCGCGCAGGCGCTCCAGCTGCTCTATGCGGTGCTCCACGTGCACGGGCTGCACCCAGGTGGACGTGTCCACGGCGGTGACGGTGCCGGCGTCCAGGTCTGCGGTATAGCCGGTGTGGATGGTGGCACCGCTGGCCCCCACGAGGCGCACGCGCGACAGGCGGGTGCGGGCGCAGTTGATGGTGGTGCCGTTGCTGACTGTGGCCGGTGGCGTGGTGCCGGTGTGGCCTATGACCACGTAGCTGCCCACGCGGAAGATGGGCACGCGCCCATCCTGCGGCAGGCGCACGGGGTCTAGGCCGAGGATTTCGGCGTCGATGGGCAAGTAGAAGTACGACACGCTGTTGTAGCGCAGCGTAGTGGGGTCTACCGGCCAGGGGCGCCAGATTTTGCCTGCGTGCACGGTGCCTACCGAGCTGGCGCTGTACCACCACTCGGCCTTGTCGGCGGCGGTGAGGGTGGCGTCGTCAACAAAGTCGCCGAACTGCAGCTCGACCAGCCCGGTCAGGTAGTCGATCTTGCCCCACATGTGGGTGCCGAGGAAGTTGCCGTTGAGATCGGCCGTGGCCGTCAGGGCGTCGCCCTTGGTGTCCAGCAGCGTGAGCACGGCGCCCGTTGGCTTGATGGGGGCGGCCTGGGTGCGAAAGAACACGCTGGCGGTGTTCCATGGCTGGTTCTGCGTCCACAGGCTGAGCAGCTGGAAGTCGGCGGGGCCGGTGCCACCCACCACGTAGTCAGACATGAAGGCCAGACCGCTGGCGTAGTCGATGCTGCCGCTGGCGATGCCGGGCGTGCTGTCGGTACGGCCGCGGTAGAGCATGCCCTCGAAGTCGCTGTATTCGTGGCCCATCCAGCGGAAAAGCACGCTGCCCGGCACGATGCGGTGCGCGGTGTAGGGGCACAGGTCGATGCTGACGGCATCGGGTGTGAAACTTTGGCTGTGCGCCACCGGGGCGCTGGCGCCCACGCGGTAGCGGGCCACGACGCTGGAGCCGCCGAACATTTCCTCGCCCACGGCGGCGGTGCCGTAGTCGCCGCCCTTGCTGCTGTTGCCGTAGCCGTAGCTGCCGCTGTTGTCGCTGCTGCTGCCGCCCTCGCTGCTGCTGCTGTTGCTGACGGAGCGGTTGAAGCTGTCGGACTTTTCGTAGTCGCTCTTGTAGGCCGTGGTGCTGCGGTTGTGCGCCACGGCCTTGAAGGTGACCTGCTTGCCCACGTAGTTGACGGTGCCCATGCCGCCAAGGAAGGCGCCGGCGCCGTCGTCGGTCAGGGTTTTGAGCACAACGATGCGGTTGCCGCTGGTGGCGCCGGACTCTTGCGAGAAGGTGCTCAGGCTGCTGTATTCGGTGGATTTACTGGTGGATGTTGGCATGTCACGCCTCTTGTGTGTCTGGTCTAGCCGTGGTGCGGCCACTGCACGGGGGGTGCACCATCGAGCACGCCACCACCGGTGTTGAACCCGGCATATAGCTTCGCCGGCGTGGATACCGACGTGACGAAATCGGCGCTCTTGGCCGTGGCCGTGGCGGACATTTGCGCGCCGCTGGTGTTGCTGGCCTCGCGCGCCGTAGCCCACTGGATCGCCAGCGTGCCGGCTGCGGGTTGCTGGGCCAGGGTCAGCGAGACAAAGCCCGCGCTGTCGGGGGGTGTGGTGAGTGCCGGGATGATCTCGGTCACCAGCGTATCGAGCTGGCAGTCCACCTGCAGCTGGGCGCCGGCGTCGGGCATGTATGTTGGCGCCAACAGCACGGTGCGTGAAAAATAGTCAATGTGGCCGGTGGCGGCGCCTGCCAGCTGGCCCGTGCCGTTATCGGTCACCGTGCGCACGGTGCCGGCGCTGGTGTAGCTGATGCTGAGCGAGCCCGGCACGACGCGGGTGTCTTCGCTCGGCGCCTGTATGCGCCAGCAGTATTGCGGCGGGCGCACGGCCGCGCCTTGGGCTGAGCGGTTGGTGAAGGCCACGCGGTCGCCCCACTGTATGACCACGGCGCTGCCCACGTCGGGCAGGGCCGGCAGGGTGATGGCGACGCTGCCCGTGGTGTAGATGACCTGGCCCACGCCCTGCCCCGTGAAGCCGCCGGCGCCATCGTCCACCACGGTGTACCAGTTGCCCTGGGCCATGTAGCTGATGGCCATGGTGCCGGGCTCGGGCAGGGGCTTGAGCATGGCGGTGTAGGAAAAGCCACGGTTTTCTTGCCCGATCTTGATGCGCATGGTGTGGGCCGCGGCGCCCACGGTCACCAGGCGCGGCGTGGTGGCCAGGGTGATGCTGCGCTGCGCGGCCGGGCGCTGGTCTAGCGCCACCACCTCGGTGCGGGCGCTGGGCACCAGCTGGGTGTAGATGCTGCCCACCTTGAGCGTGCTGTCGCCCAGGCTGGCCAGGGCCGTGAGGGGCGATGCGCCGTAGAAGCTGGCGGCGTCGGCCACGGTGGTGTCTCGCACTACGGTTTTCAGGCTATTGCGTGCGTAGCCGCGGTCAGGGGCGCTGCCGGCAAAGTTGTAGCGCAGCGCGTCGGTCAGGTCGCACACCACCACGTCGGCAGGGTAGTCCACAAAGCCGCCGCTGCTGCTGTAGGTGAAGGTGCGCTGCTCGACCTCGACCCGGGTGATGCGCACGAACTGGGTTTTTTCTGCGGGCTTGCCTTCGTCGCTGATCAGCACCAGCGTGCGGCCGATGGGCGGCGTGGGCGTGCCGGGGCGCTGAAAGAGCTGGATGCTGCGCTGGCCGGCGACGTGGTTTTCGAGCAGGTAGCCGCCCCACTCGGGGCCTTGAATCAGGTAGTTTTCGATGGCGTTGGCAATCTCGGTGCGCTTGGCGAACATGGCGCACTTTGCCAGGGTGATCGAGACGTTGGCATCGTTGGGCCGTTGCGAGACGATGATGGACGGGTCCATGTAGGCCTCGGTGGTGCCGGTCTGCACCGCCAAAAACATTTGCCGGATGCTGACGCCGCCGCCGGCGCGCTGGCGCTCGGTCACGTCGCCAAAAATTGCGTTGCTGGCGCCGTCAGGGATGGCGTTGCCCGTGGGGCCGCCGCCGCCGTTGGGCACGTCGTCCATGACCTTGCTGGCCAGGAGTTTGATGTCGCCGGTTTGGATGGGCATGGGGTGGGTCAGACTTTCAGAAACTTGAAGGTGGGCAGGTAAAGCAGCTCGCCGGTGATCTCCCCGTCCACAAGCTTCCATATGGGCTGCGCGCTGAAACCAACTTTCGCGTGGTCAAACATCACGCGGTGCGTGGCGCCGCGCAGCACCAAGTCGAGCTTGATGCCGGGGAGCTGCGCCCAGGCCTGCAGCGTGTCGCACAGGGCGCGGGTGATCCAGGCCCTGGTGTCGGTGCCCACCAGGGTGATGGGCTGGCCGGCCTGTTTCAAGGCCACGTCCACCAGCAGCGCGCCGGTGGTGCCGTAGGCCGTGGCCTGCTCCACTGGGCTCCAGTCGTATTCGTCGGTCCACTGCAGGCGGTCGCTGATGTGGGCCGTGGTGCCGTTGTAGGTCAGGGTGATGCTCATATGGACGCCCCCTTGGCCTGGGCCAGCTGGCGCAGCAGCTGCTCGGCCGCCTGCTGGCTGCCCCGGTCGGCAAAGCCCAGGCTGGTGCGCTGGCCGCCTATGGTGATATTGGAGACATAGGCGGTTCCGCCCGCACTGGCGCCCGCGCTGACGCCGGAACCGCTGGCCGTTGCGGCGCCGGAACGCCCCTGCGGCGCGCCGGTAGCGCCAGTGCCGCCGCCCTGGTTCCTGCCGCGCTCGAACTCCAGCATCTGCGCGGCCTCTTGCTTGCCGTCGCCGTACTTGTAGTACTCGGCCATCTTGCCAAGCGCCTCGGCCAGGGTGGAGTACTTGCCGCCCCATTGCAGCTGCGCGGCGCTGGCCTTGTAGCCCACGTTGCCATTGGCATCAGCGAAGTCGCTGGACAGGCGCTCGGCCAGCTCCTGGGCCAGGCCGGCCTGCTTGAGGTAGTCGATGATGGACGTGCGGGTCCAGACGAATTGCTGCTGCACATTGCCATTGGAGTCGGACGTCATGCCGTCCTTGTTGCGGAACTGGTAGCCGCCGGTGCCGATTTCTTCGACGCCCTTGCCCAGGTCCTCGCCGCGCGTGCTCTTGCGGCCCTCTTCAAACAACCCCTTCTGACCGTCGCCGGGGCGGCCGTACTTGTCCTGCATGCGCTTTTGATAGTCCTGCAGGGCCTGGCTGGCGGTGTTGATGGACGATGCCACGCCGCCCCAGTCGCCCGCGATGCCGCCCGCGGCCTTGTGGCTGGCGTCGCCTGCGCGCCCCGCCGCGCGCGAGAAATCGTCCAGTCCGCCCACCCCCATGCGAATCTGGTGCAGCAGCTCCTTTTGCAGCTCCACGCCTTTGCCGTGGGCCTCGGCCACGCGGATCTGTGCCTCGGCCGCGCGCAGGGTGGCATCGAGCTCGATGCGCTTGGCGTCGGTGAGCGGCCCAATGGCCTGCAGCTGTTCGCGCACGGCGTTGGTCTCGGCAATCTTGGCCTGGGCGATGGCCTTGGTGGCCTCGATCTCGGCCTGCATGATCTGGATCTCGATTTCCTTTTGCTTGATCAGCGCCTGGCGCGCGCCGTATTCGTCGCCGCGCTGGCGCGCGCGCTGCTCTTCCACGCGCGCCACCTCCAGCTGGGCGTTCAGCAGAGAACGGGTGGTCTGGGCGTCGGTCTGCGCCGCCGCTAAATGGGCCTGCATCTTGGCTACGTTGTCGGCGTAGGCGTCGTTGAGCTTGTTCTGCTCCAGCGCCAGGCGTTCCTTGGCCTTCTGCACGTCCTCGGTGCTGCGCTTGTCCTCGAGCTGCAGGCGCTCGGTTTCGCGCAGGGCGTCTTGCGCCAGCTCCAGCTCGCGCACCAGGGCCTTGACCTGGCTGGAATGGTCGCGCTTGGCGTCGGCCGCGGCGCGGGCGGCCAGGGCGCCGTTGCGCGCGGCGTTGGCAGCCTCGGTGGCGGCGGCGGACTGGAATGCATTCAGCGGCAGGCTCATGCGCAGCCCCCTTCTATCGTGGGCAGGGCGGTGGCGGCGGGCGCGGGCGCGGGCGTGGGGGCGTAGTGCATGCAGGTGTCGGCCGCGCGCACCCAGAAGCCGTAGCGGCCGCACTGCAGCTTTTCATAGCGCTGGCCGGGTTGCAGGGGCAGGCGCTGCACATGCTTGCAGTTGCCGCAGCCGTCGCGCTCGTGCGCGTGGGTGAAGGCGATGGCCGCTTGGCAGGAGGCGATGGTGCCCATGGCTTACACCTCCTCGGCGGTGACTTCGAGCGGGGTGACGATGAAGTCCTCCTGCCCCGTGACGATGCTGATGCCGGCAATGCCGCGCACGGCCTCGGGCTCGGCCAGCAAAAGCGCGCCCTGGCCGAAGTAGTTCAGCGTCAGCGCCGGCATGACGATGGAAAACCAGGCCAGGCGGATCGGCTGCTTGCCGAAGTGCCCCATGTCGGCATACAGCGCCTCGCCGCCCGTCACGCACAGAACCACCGCGCCCAGGATGATGAAGGTGATGCCCGGGTGGTGCACGATGAAGCGCAGCGCATGGTGCGGACTGAGCGCGAACAGGATCTCGGGGTGATCGACGATGTGATACGCCCCCAGCACCCCTATGGCGATGAACCACAGCACCATCACTGGCCCAAAAAAACGCCCTATGCCCGCCGTGCCATGCCGCTGCAGCAAGAACAGCCCCAGCAAGATGACCAGGGTCAGCGGAATCACGGCGCGGCGGAATGCGGGCGAGACCACGTCCAGCCCCTCCACCGCCGACAGCACCGTGATGGCCGGGGTGATCACGCCGTCGCCATAGAACAGGCAGGTGCCGAAGATGCCTATGGCCAGCATCCACTTGCGCAGGCCCGGCGCCTTGTCCTTCACCGACTGCGAGGCCAGCGCCAGCATGGCCACCAGTCCGCCCTCGCCATTGTTGTCGGCGCGCAGCACCAGCACCACGTACTTGATGGAGACGATGATGGTCAGCGTCCAGAAGACGATGGACAGCACGCCGTAGACATTGTCCGGGGTGAACGGCACATGGCCGGTGCCAAACACCTCCTTGAGGGTGTAGAGCACGCTGGTGCCTATGTCGCCGTACACGACACCAATGGCACCCAGGGTGAGGGATGCCAACGACGATTTGCTGGTTTGCACGGTGGGGTGCTCCTGTGCCAGGGCCAGAAGTGGTTTGAATTCTTTTATGCGGCCGCCATTGTGCGCCGCCCGGTCGCCGGTGTCAGCGTCGGGCTGCGGGGCTCTACAGCGTCAATCGTAAACCTCGGCCTCGGGGTCGGTGGCCTCCAGCTCGTAGCTGGCCGCCAGCATGGCCAGGCGCGCAATCACGCCATACATGTAAAAGCGGTTCGGGGCACTGGCGCCGGGGCGCGCGCCGGGCTGCGGCAGGTGGGTGCTGTGCTCGAAGGCCAGGGGCACGAAGCTGGCGCCGGGCGCGTTCAGGTTCTCCTCCACGCCGCGCTCGGAGTTGATGCGATAAAAGCCCCCGACCACATAGCGATCCATCATGTAGACCACCGGCTCGGCCACGGCCTCGTGCACGCGCTCCTGCGTCAACACGCCCTCCTGCACGATCAGGTCATGCACCACCTGGCCGTCCTTGATCACGGCCATCTTGTTGCGCGTCTTGCGGCTCAGGTCATCGAGCTCCTTGGCGTCGTGCACGGTCATGATGCCCATGCCGTAGGTGCCGTTGTCGGGCTTGATGAAGACGAAGGGCTTTTCCTTGATGCCGTATTCCTTGTACTTGCGCCGCACCTTGGCCAGCACCGCGTCCACCGTGGCGCGCAGGCCGTCCAGGCCGGTGCCCTCGTTGAAGTCCACGCCCTCGCAATGGCCGAACAGCGGGTTGATGAGCCAGGGGTCTATGCCCAGCATCTTGCCGAAGCGCTTGGCCACCTCCTCGTAGCTCTTGAAATGGTGGCTCTTCCTGCGCACGCTCCAGCCCGCGTGCAGCGGCGGCAGCAGGTACTGCTCGTACAGCTCCTCCAGGATGCCCGGTGCGCCGGCCGACAAGTCGTTGTTCAGCAAAATGGTGCAGGGATCGAAGTTCTTCAGCCCCAGGCGGCGCTTGTTGCGTATCACCGGCTCCAGCGTCACCGACTCGCCATTCGGCAGCGTGACGGCAGTGGTCTTCTTGATGTCCGGGCTGATGGAGCCCACGCGCACGTTCAGCCCGGCCATGTTGAAGATGCGCATCAGCTGCGCCACGTTGGCCAGGTAGAAGGTGTTGCGCGAATGGTTCTCGGGGATGATGAGCAGGTTGCGTGCCTCGGGGCAGATCTTCTCGATCGCCGCCTGGGCCGCCTGCACCGCCAGCGGCAGCATCTCGTTGGTCAGGTTGTTCCAGCCGCCCGGGAACAGGTTGGTGTCCACCGGCGCCAGCTTGAAGCCGGCGTTGCGGATGTCCACCGAGGTGTAGAACGGCGGCGTGTGCTCCATCCACTCCAGGCGGAACCAGCGCTCGATGGCCGGCATGGAGTCCAGAATGCGCTGCTCCAGCTCGTTGATGGGGCCCGTCAGTGCCGTGATGAGGTGGGGAACCATAGAAACCCTGGTAATGCGGTCAAGCGCAGCATTGTAGGGATGCCACCCCCTGGCACCGCATAAGTAGTTCAACGACGTCCGCAGCGCGAAAAAATTGGAATCTGACCCCGAATATTGGGGTCAGATTCCAATTTCCGCACTCAGCGGCGCCAGAAGGCGGGCGAAAGCAGGGCCATGAAGCTCAGGATTTCCAGCCTTCCCAGCAGCATGCCCAGGGTACAGACCCAGACCTGGAAGTCGGTGAGCTGGGCGTAGTTGGAGCTGGGGCCGATCAGCCCCAGGCCCGGCCCGGTGCAGTGCACGCTGGCGAGCACGGCGGAGAACGCCGTCAGGGCGTCCAGGTCGGTGAGCAGCAGCACCATGCTCAGCACGATCACCGTGGCGCCGTAGACCAGCATGAAGGCCATCACCGAGAAGATCATGCGGCTGTCCACCACCCGGCCGCCCAGCAGCACCGGCTGCACGGCGCGCGGGTGCACCAGGCGTGTCAGCTCGCGCCGCGCCTGCTGCACCAGGATCAGCATGCGCACCATCTTGATGCCGCCGCCGGTCGAGCCGGCGCTGGTGGCCACGCCCGACAAGAGCAGCATGAACACCGGCGCGAACACCGGCCAGGCCAGGTAGTCCACCGTGGCATAGCCGGTGGTGGTGGCCACCGACACGACGTGAAACATGCCGTGGCGCAGCGCCGCAAGCGGCCCGTACACGCCCTTGGCCCACAGCAGCAGCGCCACCACCAGGCCGCCGCCGACCAGCGCCGCCAGCGTGGCGCGCACCTCGGGGTCGCGCCAGAACGACTGCCAGTGGCCCTTGCGCAGGGCCACGAAGTACAGCGCAAAGTTGCAGCTGGCGACCAGCATGAAGAACACCGCCACGGCCTCCAACAGCGGCGAGTCGAAGAAGGCAAAGCTCGCGTCGTGCGAAGACAGCCCCCCTAAGCTGACGGTGGTGAACATGTGCATCAGCGCATCCATGGGCGACATGCCCGCGGCCCAGAAGGCGATGGCGCAGAGCACCGAAAACACCGCGTACACGCCCCACAGGCCCTTGGCGGTCTCGGTCATGCGCGGGGTCAGCTTGGTGTCCTTGATGGGGCCGGCGGCCTCGGCCTTGAACAGCTGGCTGCCGCCCACGCCCAGCATTGGCAGCACGGCCACGGCCAGGATCAGGATGCCCATGCCGCCCATCCACTGCAAAAAGGTGCGCCACAGGTTCACCGACAGCGGCAGCTCGTCCAGCCCCGTCAGCACCGTGGAGCCAGTGGTGGTCAGGCCCGAGACGGCCTCGAAATACGCATGCGTGAAACTGATGGGACGCGCTATCTGCCCCATGGCCAGCCACAGCGGCAGACTGGCCGACAGCGGCAGCAGCACCCACACCAGGGTCACCAAGATCACGCCGTGGCGCGGCTGCAGCTCCTGGCGGTAGCGGCGCAACAGCCACCACAGCAGCAGCCCCGCGCCCATGGTCAGGGCCATCGACAGCGGGTACACGCGCCACACAGCCTCCTGCTGCCACCACGACACGATGCCGGGCAGCCCCATGGCCAGGGCGAACATGCACAGCAGCATGCCCAGCACGCGCAGAACGGGGAACAGGTCACGCATGGGGAGGTTGGGCGTTGAGCGTTGAGCGTTGTGCGTTAGACGTTGAGCCTTGGGTGGGATTTTCGCTCAACGCTCCACGCCAAACGCTGCACGCTCAAAAGAAGGTAGCGCTGACGCGGAACAGCTTCTCCACCTCGCGCACCAGGCGCTTGTGCGGCAGAAAGAACACCACATGGTCGTTGCTCTCGATGACCGTGTGGCTGCGCGGGATGATCACCTCGGGCTCGGCCGGCGGTGCGGGTGGCGCCTCGCCCTCGGCCGGTGGCGGCGCATCCGGGTCGGGCAGGCCGCGCACGATCAGGCCCATGTGCACCTGGGGCGGCAGCGGCAGGTCTTCCACGCGCCGCCCCACCACGCGCGAGCTCTTCCTGTCGCCGCGGGCCACGATCTCCAGCGCCTCGGCCACGCCACGGCGCAGGCTGTGCACGGCCTGCACGTCGCCGCGGCGCGTATAGGCCAGCAGCTCGCCCAGCATGGCCTGGGCCGGCGACAGGGCAATGTCGATCTGCGTGCCGTGCATCAGCTCGGCGTAGGACTGGCGGTTGATCAGCGCCAGCACGCGGCGCGCGCCCATGCGCTTGGCCAGCAGGCAGGACATGATGTTGTTCTCATCGTCGTCCGACAGGGCCAGGAAGAAGTCCACCTCCTCGATGCCCTCCTCGCCCAGCAGCTCCTCGTCCGAGGTCTCGCCCTGCAGCACCAGCACCTGCTCGGGCAGGCTGGAGGCCAGCGCCACGCAGCGCTCGGCGCCGGGCTCGACGATCTTGATGTGAAAGCGCTCCTTTTGCTCGGCCAGCAGGCGCGCCAGGCGCTCGCTGACCACGCCGCCGCCGGCCATCATGATGCGCCTGACCACGCGCGGCGGCTGACCCGCGCGCAGGCGCAAAGCCGCCAGCACCTGGGGCACGCGCTGCACGCCGGCCAGGGCAAACACCTCGTCGCCGGGCTCGATGCGCGTGGCGCCGTCGCAGGGCACGAAACGGTCGGGCTCGTCGGGAAAACGCCGGTAAATGGCGACTATGCGCACCGCCACCTCGGGCATCTGCTCGCGCAGGCGCCTGATCTCCAGCCCCACGGCCGGTGCGCCGGCGCGCGCCCGCGCCGACACCAGGCAGGCGCGCCCGCCGGCAAACTCGCGCACCTGCAGCGCGCCGGGGTATTCCACCAGCTTGGCGATGTAGCGCACCAGCGAATCCTCGGGGCACAGAATGTGATCCACGGCAAAGCCCTCGCGCGACAGCAGCGCGCTGCCATCCTCGAAGCCGCTGGTGCGCACGCGCGCCACGCATTGCGGCACGTTGAACTGCATCTGCGCCACCTTGGCGCAGACCAGGTTCGTCTCGTCCTGCGCGGCGCAGGCAATCAGCAGGTCGGTGTCGCGCGCGCCAGCCTCGGCCAGCACCGCCGGGTCTATGCCGCTGCCCACCACGCCGCGCAGGTCAAGCCGCGACTCCAGCTCGCGCAGGCGCGCCGCGTCGGTGTCGATGACGGTGATGTCGTTGTGCTCCGACACCAGGCTGGCCGCCGCGCTGCGCCCCACGCGGCCGGCGCCGAGGATGATGATTTTCATGACGCTGCCTGCGCTTGGGGTTGTTTCTCCCTCCCCCCTCGGGCATTGGTATCTACACAAGTCGCGGCGCTGGGCCCTCCTCCCCTCTCCCCTCG
>JAFEES010000300.1 GCA_018240995.1 Pseudomonadota bacterium
TGCTCGCTGGGGCCGATTTTCGCTTTCGACGCCCCAAGTCCGACAGCCTCCTAGGTCACGCATGCGTTGTTATTTCTATCAAATGCATAGCTGGTTGCACTGGCCGCATAAGCGTTGGAGCCGAAAACCATCAAATTTCATGCAGCAGGCCGGCCAGCCTGGGCAGGGCCGCGCAGGCATTGGCCTGGGTGGCTCGCGCCAGCTCGGCCATGGAGATGCCGCGCAGCCCGGCGACCACGGCGGCAATGCGCGGCAGCTCGGCCGGGCTGTTGCGCGCGGCTGGCTGGCCCGCGGCGCGCGCGGCGGCGGTCACATAGAGCCAGTGCGGCGGGATGTCGGGCGCGTCGGTCTCCAGCACCAGGGCGTCAAGGGGCAGCTCGACCGCCAAGCGGCGCAGCTGCAGCGCGCGCTCATAGGTCACGGCGCCGCCAAAGCCGAGCTTGAAGCCCAGATCAATAAAGGCCTGGGCCTGTTGCAGGCTGCCGTTGAACGCATGGGCGATGCCGCCGCGCACGGGCAGCTCGCGCAGGGCTTTCAGCAGCTGGTCGGCCGAGCGGCGCACATGCAGTATCACCGGCAGCTCGAAGCGGCGCGCCAGCTGCAGCTGGGCGCGGTAGATGCCTTGCTGGTGCGCGGCGTCCAGGCCGGGCACGAAGAAGTCCAGGCCGATCTCGCCCACCGCGACCAGCTGCGGCTCATGCTGATAGCGCTCCAGCAGGTCGGCCAATTGCCGCAGGTCATCGGCGCCGGCGCGCGGCGTGTACAGCGGGTGTATGCCCAACGCATAACTGTCGCCATGGCGCAGCGCCATGGCGCGCACGGCCGCACAGTTGGCCAGCTCCACGGCCGGCAGCACGCAGTGGCCTACGCCGGCCTGCGCGGCCCGCTGGCGCTCGGCGTCGGCCCAGGCCGCGCCGCCATGGGCCACGAATTCATCGAGGTGGCAGTGGGTGTCGATCCAGCGCTGCATACGGCCGGATCATGCCACCGCAAAGGGCTCACCCCTTCTTGCGTATGGGGCAGGTATTCACGCCCAGCAGCGCATAGGCCGGGCAGCCGCCAACCAACCCCGTGAGCAGCGGCACGACACCGATCCAGCCCCACCAGCCCACGGTGCCCGTCGCCGCCAATGCAATCAGCACCAACCCGACGACGATGCGCAGTCCACGATCCAGACCACCGACGTTTTTCATGACTTTTCTCCCGTTTGACAACAAAACCGTACCGCCCGCCGCTGTCCGCAGCGTTCAGCCGCAAAAAATATCCTTCAGCGCCGCGACCAGCCGCTCCACCGCCGGGTCGGCAATGCGGTAATGCAGTGTCTGCGCCTCACGCCGGTAGGTCACCAGACCCTCTTCGCGCATGCGCGCCAGATGCTGCGACAGGGCCGACTGGCTCAGGTGCACCTGCTCCAGCAGCGTGCCCACCGAGGCCTCGCCCTGGTCTATGAGCAGGCACAGCACCAGCAGCCGTTGCTCATTGCCCACGGTGCGCAGCAGCGCCGCGGCCCGGGCCGCGCCTTGCTGCATAAACTCCCGGTCGATGGCGGTGGTCACTGATCACTCCTTTTGATAAAGGTGCGACTTTAATACCCTCTAATTTAGATAATACTAATAAATATGTCAACATCGCGTTGGCTGTTTCTTCACCTGCCCTCTTCAACCACCGGAGCTCACCATGTCCTCTGCCAGCGACTACAAGACCCTCACCCGCGGCATCTCCAGCAACATCGCCCAGCTGCGCAGCAGCCAGCCCGAGGTGATGCAGGGTTTCAGCGCCATGAGCAAGGCCGCCCTGGCGCCCGGCGCCCTTGACGCCAAGACCAAGGAGCTGATTGCCCTGGGCATAGGCGTGGCGGCACGCTGCGACGGCTGCATAGGCTTTCACACCCAGGCCCTGGCGCGCCTGGGCGCCACGCGCGCCGAGGTGCATGAGACGCTGGCCATGGCCGTCTACATGGGCGGCGGGCCGGCGCTGATGTATGCCGCGAACGCCGTGGCCGCCTTCGACGAAGCGGCGCCCGACCAGGCACCCGCGGCCAAGGCCTGAACCACCCCTCAACCACCCCACGCGCGCCATGCGCGCGCTTTCCGTGCTACCGTGAACGCCCCATCCGTCACGGAGATGCCCGCATGCCACGGCCCGTACGCTACAGCCCATCCCGCAGTGCCCGGGCAGTCGCGGCCGCTGAGCCGCTTGCCACCGGCAAGGGGCCTGGCGACGCGCCCGCCGCACCCTTAGCACCGGAGCCCGCGCGGCGGCGCCTGGGCCTGCCCTCGGCGCAGCGTCTGCAATGGGCCGCCATGGCGCTGCTGGCCGCCGGGCTGGCCTCCGGGCTGTGGTGGCTGCAGCCGGCGCCGCAGCCGCGCATCACGCAAAAGATGATCGACGCCGCCGTGCTGCACACGCTGGAGCACAACAGCCTGCCCTCGGCCACGGCACGCGCGGCCGAGGCCGTGGCGCCCGCGGTGGTGCGCGTGATCGGCTACGCCACCACCAGGCGCGGCAAGGAGGTGGAGCGCAGCGTGGGCACGGGCGTGGTCATCGTGGACAAGGGCGTGATCCTGACCAACCTGCATGTGGTGCGCGGCGCCGACCGCCTGGGCGTGACCTTTGCCGACGGCACGGAGTCGGGCGCAAGCATCACCGGCGCCCAGCCCGAGAACGACCTGGCCGTGCTGCAGGCGCACAGGCTGCCCGACGACCTGCAGGCCGCGCCGCTGCGCGCCGCGCACAACCTGCGCGTGGGCGAGGGCGTGGTGGTGCTGGGCTTTCCCTTCGGCATCGGCCCCTCGGCCTCGGCCGGCGTGGTTTCGGGCCTGGAGCGCGAGTTCGAATCGCCCGAGAACGGGCAGCAGCTGCGCCACCTGATCCAGTTCGACGCCGCGGCCAACCCCGGCAACTCCGGCGGGCCGCTGGTCACGCTGGACGGCGAGGTGGTGGGCATAGTCACCGCCATCCTCAACCCCACGCCGGCGCGCACCTTCATCGGCATAGGCTTTGCCGTGCCCATCGAAAACGCCGCCCGGGCCGCCGGCATGACACCGTTCTGACCACCCCCCAGGAAAGCCCAAGGAGGCGCAGCATGCACAGCACCCAGAACCAGGCCACGCTGATGGAGCAGATCCTCTACCAGGTCAAGCGCGTCGTCGTCGGCCAGGATCGCTTCCTGGAGCGTGTCATGGTGGCCATGCTGGCCCAGGGACATCTGCTGGTGGAGGGCGTGCCCGGCCTGGCCAAGACGCTCACCGTGAAGACGCTGGCGGCCTGCGTGCAGGGCCAGTTCAAGCGCATACAGTTCACGCCCGACCTGGTGCCCGCCGACCTGATAGGCACGCGCATGTACAACCAGCGCACGGGCGAGTTCAGCACCACGCTGGGCCCGGTGTTCACCCACCTGCTGCTGGCCGACGAGATCAACCGCGCCCCGGCCAAGGTGCAAAGCGCGCTGCTGGAGGTGATGCAGGAACGCCAGGTGACGATTGCC
>JAFEES010000301.1 GCA_018240995.1 Pseudomonadota bacterium
CTGACCAGGATGCGCGCCAGGCGCCCGCTGCGCACCATGCCGCGCTCGATGATGGCCGCCAGCAGCAGCGGGTCGATGTTGCCGCCCGAGAGCACCAGCCCGACCTTCTTGCCGCGAAAACGCTCGGGGTAGCGCAAGAGCGCCGCCAGCCCCGCCGCGCCGGCGCCCTCGACCAGGGTCTTCTCGATCTCCAGCAGCATCAGCACGGCCTGCTCGATGTCGCCCTCCTGCACCAGCAGCAGCTCGTCGACCAGGCGCGAGATGACCTCGCGCGTCATCTCGCCAGGCTGCCCCACGGCAATGCCCTCGGCTATTGTTGACTGGCCCTGCGGGTGCTGCGTGCCCTGGATGGCGTTGACCATGGACGGAAAGCGCGCCGCCTGCACGCCGACGATGTCCAGGCCGGGCTTGAGCGCGCGCGCCGCCGTGGCAATGCCGGCCAGCAGGCCGCCGCCGCCGACGGCGATGACCAGGGCGTCCAGGTCTGGCTGCTCGGCCAGCATCTCCAGCGCGATCGTGCCCTGGCCGGCGGCAATCGCCTCGTCGTCATAGGGGTGGACGAAGCTCAGCTGCTGCTGCTCGGCCAGCTGGTAGGCATGCTGGCGCGCCTCTTCCAGCGTGTCGCCGTGCAGCACGATCTCGGCGCCGAAGCCGCGCGTGCGCTCCACCTTCACGCCGGGCGTGAAGCGCGGCATGACGATCACCGCACGCAGGCCCAGGCGCTGCGCGTGGTAGGCCACGCCCTGGGCATGGTTGCCGGCGCTCATGGCCACCACGCCGTGGGCGCGCTCCTCGGGCGTGAGCTGGGCGAGCTTGTTGCACGCGCCGCGTTCCTTGAACGAGGCGGTGAACTGCAGGTTCTCGAACTTGAGGAAGACCTGCGCGCCGACGATCTGCGACAGCGTGCGCGACTCGACGCAGGGCGTGTCCAGCACCTGGCCGCGCAGGCGGGCGGCGGCGTCTTGGATGTCTTGGAGGGTGAGCATGGTATTTACTATGAATAAATGAGCTGTTTGCGCTTTATACGCTTGGCGTAAAGCCTGTTTTGCCTGTGAGTCTTATGCTCAGCCGGGAAAGGCGCGCGCCAGGATGGCGGCGACGTCCAGGCCGCGCATGTCCGCCGCCCCCATGACACGGCCCGCACCGCCATCGCCCAGGCGCGTGGCGATGAAGGCATCGGCCATGGCGGCGGGTGCATGGCGGCGCAGCAGGCAGGCCTGGGCCAGCACCACCAGGCGCTGGGCCAGCACCCGGCCCAGGGCCTCGGCCTGGTCGGGCGGTGCGGCCAGCAGGGCCTGCAGGGCCTGCAGCGCTTGCAGGGCCGCGGCCAGGCGCGGCTCGCCCTGGGCCGTGGCGTGGAACTCGGCCAGCAGGGCCTGGGCGGCATCGGGTTCGCGCTGCAGGGCGCGCAGCACATCCAGGCACATGACGTTGCCCGAGCCCTCCCAGATGGAGTTCACCGGCGCCTCGCGGTACAGCCGGGCCATGACCCCGTCCTCCACATAGCCGTTGCCGCCGAAGACCTCCATGGCCTCGCCGGTCAGCTCCACGGCGCGCTTGCAGACCCAGAACTTGGCCGCCGGGGTCATGATGCGGCGCCAGGCGCGTTCGGCGGGTGTCACGTTTTCATCCTCGCAGGCCTGGGCCAGGCGCATGGCCAGCTGCAGCGCGGCCTCGCTCTCCAGCGCCAGGTCGGCCAGCACGGCGCGCATCAGGGGCTGCTCCGCCAGGGTTTTGCCAAACGCCTGGCGCCGGCGCGCGTAGGCCAGGGCCTGCACCAGGGCCTGGCGCATGATGGCGGCGCTGCCGACCACGCAGTTGAGCCGCGTATAGCCCGCCATCTCGATGATGGTGGGAATGCCGCGGCCCTCCTCGCCCATCAGCAGGCCCCAGGCGTCCTCGAACTCCACCTCGGCGCTGGCGTTGCTGCGGTTGCCCAGCTTGTCCTTGAGCTGCTGCACGCGCACGGCGTTGCGGCTGCCGTCGGGGCGCCAGCGTGGCACGTAAAAGCAGGCAAACGGCCCATCCGCGCCCACGCGCGCCGTCACCAGGTGCGCGTCGCACTGCGGTGCCGAGAAGAACCACTTGTGGCCGCGCAGCAGGTACTCGGCCCCGCGCCCGCCCGCGCCGACGGGCGTGGCCAGCGTGGTGTTGGCGCGCACGTCCGAGCCGCCCTGTTTCTCCGTCATGCCCATGCCCAGCCAGATGCTGGCCTTGTCCGCCGCGGGCACATCGCGCGCGTCGTAGGCGTCGCTGTACAGCTTGTCCCGCAGTTGCGTCCACAGCGCATCCTCGCGCTGCAGCAGTGGGATGGCGGCCTGGGTCATGGTGGCGGGGCACAGCGTGCCTTGCTCCACCTGGCCGTGCAGATAAAAACCGGCCGCCCAGGCAGTCCAGCGGCCCGTGTGCTGCTCTCTAAAGGGTAGCGACACCAGGCCCTGGCCACGGTACAGCGCCATCAGTTCATGCCAGGCCGGGTGGAACTCCATGGCGTCTATGCGCCGCCCGCGTGTGTCATAGCGCTTGAGCTCGGGCGCATGGCGGTTCGCCTGCTGCGCCAGGGCATAGGTTTCGGTCCGGCCCAGGCGCTGCGCATAGCCCTCCAGCGCCGGACGGGCCCAGTTGCTGCCGGCGCGCGCCAGCGCCTGGCACAGGGCCGCGTCGCTGGCCAGTGGGTCGTAGTCGCTCAGTTCGGGGAACTGGTTGAAGACCTGGTGGGTGTTCCAGCCCATGGGTGTTTCCTCCGCGCCTTTGCCAAGACAGGCACAGCTTACTGCCAACCCCAGCGGCGCCGGTACACGCCCTTCATGGCCTGGGTCAGCGCCATGTAGCCCAGCACGATGAAGGGCAGCAGCGCGAAGTACAACGGCGGCAGCGCCTGCAGCTTGAAGTAATGCGCCAGCGGCCCCATCGGCAGGAACAGGCCGATGGCGACGATGACCAGCGTCATCGTCAGCAGCGCCGGCGCCGCGCGGCTTTGGATGAAGGGCAGCTTGGGGGTGCGGATCAGGTGCACGATCAATGCCTGCGTCAGCAGGCTGACGACGAACCAACCCGATTGGAACAGCGTCTGCTGCGCCGGCGTCTGGGCGCCGAAGACATACCACATCATGGCAAACGTGACCATGTCGAACACCGAGCTCAGCGGGCCGAAGAAGACCATGAAGCGGCCGATGTCGCCCGGCTGCCAGCGCTGGGGCTGGCGCAGCATTTCCTCGTCCACGTTGTCGAACGGAATCGCGATCTGCGAGATGTCATACAGCAGGTTGAGCACCAGCAGGTGCATGGGCAGCATGGGCAAAAAGGGCAGCAGGGCCGCCGCGATGAGCACCGAGAACACGTTGCCGAAGTTGGAGCTGGCCGTCATCTTGATGTATTTCAGCATGTTGCCGAAGGTGCGCCGGCCCTCCAGCACGCCCTGCTCCAGCACAAGCAGGCTTTTTTCCAGCAAGATGATGTCGGCCGCCTCCTTGGCGATGTCCA
>JAFEES010000302.1 GCA_018240995.1 Pseudomonadota bacterium
ATCGACGACCTGGCCGTCGATTTCGGTCACCAGCGTCAGCGCCTGCACGTCGGCCAGCGGCAGCACGGGCGACATGGGCAGGGACGCATCGAAGCACTTCTCACGAATCGCGGGGCGGTAATAGCTGGCGTGGGGCAGGCTCAGGTCGGCGGCCAGCACCAGGCCGGCGACATGCTCCATGGCGGCCGCCGCGGCAAGCCGCGCCGCGGGCCTGCCGAGCACCAGGCCGACGGTCGCCGCCACCTCCACCCCGGCCGCGCCCTGCGGCAGGGCCACGGCCACGCCGGCCGCCGCATGCGTGTTCGCCGGCTTGATGTAGAGCACCGGCGCCTTGGGCGCACCCTTGTAGGGCGCGCCGTCCAGCGCACCGATTTTCCGCACGGAAGTGGCGTCATTCAGGATGACGCCATACACCGTACCGCTGACTTGCTGACCGATCATTCCAGAGCACTCCACACTGCAAAATTGGTTGCGCGACGGCCTGTGCGTCAGGCTGCACGGCCACAATCTCTAATATGTTAGGGATTAAATCACTATCATGTTAGTAAATCAAGCCTTCAGCAGAAATTTTTACCCCGTCAGCCCTTGGCCGGGTGGCGGAACACCTGGAAGCGCCCGCCGCGAAAGTCCAGCTCGTCCTCCAGCACAGCCCCCACGGCGCGCGCCACGCGGATCGACGCCGCGTTGTCGCGGTGAATGAAGCTGATGGGCGGCTCGCCCGGATAGACCGCGGCCGCCATGCGCTGCACCGCCCGCGCCGCCTCGCTGGCATAGCCCTGCCCCCAGGCGGCGGGGACGATGGCCCATTTGATCTCGCGCTGCGGGAAATCGACCGGGTACCACAGCCCCGCCGTGCCCAGCATGGCGCCGGTGGCTTTTTCCTCCAGCGCATAGGGGCCATAGCCCTTGAGCAGCCAATGGCCCGCCAGGGTGGCCGTCATGCGCCAGCTTTCACCCTCGGTCAGCGCCCGCCCCAGCGTGTAGCGCGTGCATTGCGCGCTGCCGTAGTGGGTGTGCATGGCGCGCCAGTCGTCCTCGCGGAACAGGCGCAGGATCAGGCGCTCGGTTTCCAGGCGCCGTGGGATGGCGAAGTCGGTCATCGTCGTCGTGGAGAGGCGCAGCGCGCACTGCCTGGCACGCGGCGCCGGTGCCGGCACCGCGGCACATTTACTGCGCCAGCGTCCATTCACCCTTCTTGATTTCCAGCAGGCGGAACGCCGATTCGTCCAGCCCCATGTGGTCGGTGGCCGACATGTTCACCACGCCGGCGGTACCCACGTAGCCCTTGGTGGCTTCGAGGGCGTCGCACACCTTGGCCTTGTCGGTGGAGCCCACCTTCTTGATGGCGTTGTCGAGTATGGTCAGCGCGTCATAGGCATGGCCGCCAAAGGTCGAGACATCGCTCTTCCACTTGTCCCGGTAGGCCTTGGCGTAGGCCGTGACCACCGGCTTTTGCGGATCGTTGGCCGGCAGCTTGTCCGCGACCAGCAGCGCCGCCGCAGGAAAGCGCACGCCCTCGGCCGCGGGGCCGGCGAGCTTGATGAACTCCTCGGAGGCGATGCCGTGCGAGTGGTACAGCGGCAGCGTGATGCCCAGCTGCCGGTAGTTCTTGGTGGCGATCGCCGGCCCCTGGCCCAGGCCGAAGATGTAGACGGCCTGCACGCCCGGGATGTTCTTGATCTTGGTGAGCTGCGGGCTCATGTCCGTGTCCTTGGGGCCGAAGGTCTCGTTGGCCACCAGCGTGATGCCCATCTTGGCCGCCATGGCCTCGGACTCCTTGCGCCCCGACTGGCCGAAGCCCGAGGTCTCGGTCAGCAGCGCCACCTTGGTGATGCCGCGCTTCTTCATGTCCTCGTAGATCTTCTGCGCCGCCATGCGGTCGGTGTGCGAGACCTTGAAGGTGAATTTCTTCACCGGCTCGACGATGACCACGGCGCCGCCCAGCGAGATGAAGGGCACGCCGGCGCGCTCGACCAGCGGCACCATGGACATGGTCGCGCCCGTGGTCGTGCCGCCAATGATGGCATCGACCTTGTCGTCCTCGATCAGCCGCTTGGTGAAGCCGTTGGCCTTGTTGGCGTCGCTGCCGTCGTCATAGTGCACCAGCTGCAGCGGGCGGCCGATGACGCCGCCGGCCTTGTTGATCGCCTCCACGTACATCTGCAGCGTCTGCAGCTCGGGTTCGCCCAGCGACGCGGCGGGGCCGGTCACTGACAGCACCGAGCCGATCTTGATCGGGTCTGCGGCGAGGGCCGCGAAGGCGCTCAGCGCCAGCGTCGCGCCGAGGGCCCATTTCTTGACGAGCTTGTTCATGAATCATCTCCTTTGAGCGTTATGCAAAATTGTCACGAGCCTGCGGCATCCCCTTGGCCAGGCTCCAACCAAACACCAGCTCTCATTCCATTTCCAAATCATTCGCGTCTAGGCGCGAAGCCGCAGGCAGTGCTGTAGCACGACAAGGCAAAGCAACAACGGCACGGTCGATTTAGAAATGGAATCACATGCCGAGGTAGGCGGCGCGCACCTGCTCGTTGCGTATCAGCTCCTGGCCCGAGCCGGTGAGCGTGATGCTGCCGGTCTCCAGCACATAGCCGCGATCGGCCAGCGCCAGCGCGGCGAAGGCGTTCTGCTCTGCCAGGACGATGGTCATGCCCTGGCCCTTGAGGGTCTTGACCACGTTGAACACCTCCTCCACCAAGAGCGGCGCCAGGCCCATGGACGGCTCGTCCAGCAGCAGCAGCCTGGGCCGCCCCATCAGGGCCCGGCCGATGGCCAGCATCTGCTGCTGCCCGCCCGACAGGGTGCCGGCCGGCAGCTGCCGCTTTTCCTGCAGCACGGGGAACATGGCGAACACCTTGGCCAGGTCTTCCTCCACGTTCGCCCGCGGCTGGGTGTAGGCGCCCAGGCGCAGGTTGTCCTCTATCGTCAGCGGCCCGAACACCTGGCGGCCCTCGGGGCTTTGGCAGATGCCGCGGCGCATGCGCAGGTCGGAGCGCATGCGGGTGATGTCCTGGCCGTCGAACACGATGCGCCCGGCGCTGGCCGGCTGCACCCCGGAAAGAGTGCGCAAGAAGGTCGTCTTGCCGGCGCCGTTGGAGCCCACCAGGGCCACGGTTTCACCACGGCGGATCTCGAAGTCCATGCCCTTGAGCGCCTTGATGCGCCCATAGCAGCTCTCCAGGCCCGACACCGACAGCAGCATGTCGCCAGCGCCCGGCGCGGCGCTGGGCGCAAGGGTGCCGACGCTGCGCGCGCCCAGGCCCACCGACTCCGGCGCCAGGCTGGCGATGCGGTGGAACAGCTCGCGAAATTCCTCGCGCGCCCGCTCGCCAAAAAGCGGATCGTCGTTGTTCAGGAAGGCCTGGTCCACCTCGGCCCAGTCGGCTTGCGTCAGGTGGGCGCGCGCCAGCGGCAGCGCGTCCTTTTCCTCGCAGCGGATATGCGCCCTGAGCATGGTGGTGTAGCGGCGCAGCGCGGCCGTG
>JAFEES010000303.1 GCA_018240995.1 Pseudomonadota bacterium
AACCCCCTACCCCCCATCTGCTCATCGCCCTGGCCGCCAGCCCGGCCCCGGGCTGCCAACAGGCCTTGCAAAATCTTGCCCTGCCGCAACTCGACCGGCTGCTGGCGCGCCTGGCGCCCGCAGGCACGGACACCGGCAGCGAGACCGACTTCAGCCCGCCCCACGAACGCGCCCTGGCGCGCCACCTGGGCCTGGGCGCGGCACCTGAGGGCACCACGCCCTGGGCCGCCTGGCAGCAAAGCCAGACGCCGGATGGCACGCAAGGCGCGGCCTGGGCCTTTGTCAGCCCCTGCCAGTGGCAGGTGGGCATGGGCCAGTGCCTGCTTGGCGACCCGGCGCGGCTGGGGCTGGACGAAGCGCAGTCGCGCGCCCTGCTGGCCATCCTCGCGCCCTGGTTCGAGCAGGACGGCATCACCCTGGTCTACGACCAGCCCACGCGCTGGCTGGCGCGCGGCGCCCTGTTTGCCGACCTGCCCACGGCCGCGCTTGCGCGTGCGGTGCAGCGCGACGTGCGCCCCTGGCTGGCCGACGGCCCCGGCGCGCGCACCCTGCAGCGCCTGCACAGCGAGGTGCAGATGCTGCTCTACACCCACCCCTTCAACGACGCGCGCGCCGCCCAGGGCCTGCCGCCCGTGAACGCCTTCTGGGTGCATGGCGCGGGCGCCCTGCGCGCGCCGCCCGTGGCCGTAGATCCGCCCGAGATGGCGCACACCCTGTTGGACGCCGCCGTCAGCGGCGACTGGAACGCCTGGCGCGCCGCCTGGCAGGCGCTGGACGCCGGCCCCGTGGCGCGCCTGGCCGCGCATGTGGCCGCAGGCGGCAGCGCGCGCCTGACGCTGTGCGGCGAACGCAGCGCCATGGGCTGGCACACCGCCCCGCGCAGCCTGGGCCAGCGCATCCAAGGCTTTTTAAGGCCCCAGCGCTTTGCCGAACTGCGCGAGAAACTATGAAAATAATAGCTAGAGACATTCCCCCCCGCGCCGTCTGGGCGCTGGAGCAGGCCGGCGTGCACCCGCTACTGGCGCGCCTGTACGCGGCGCGCGGCATACGCGCCCAGGACGAGCTCGACGACGCCCTAGCCCGACTGCTGCCGCCGGCCGGCCTGAAGGGCGCGCAGGAGGCCGCCGCGCTGCTGGCCGACGCCATCGCTGCCGACAAGCGCCTGGTCATCGTCGCCGACTACGACTGCGACGGCGCCACCGCCTGCGCCGTGGGCGTGCGCGGCCTCAAGCTGCTGGGCGCGCGACAGGTGGACTACCTGGTGCCGGACCGCGTGGTGGACGGCTACGGCCTCACCGCCCCGATCGCCCGGCGCGTGTTCGACAAGGGCGCGGATGTGCTCATCACCGTGGACAACGGCATCGCCAGTGTGGAGGGCGTGGCCCAGGCCAAGGCCCTGGGGCTTTCGGTGCTGGTGACCGACCACCACCTGCCCGGCCCCCTGCTGCCGGCGGCCGACGCCATCGTCAACCCCAACCAGCCCGGCTGCGCGTTTGAGAGCAAGTCCATGGCCGGCGTGGGCGTGATGTTCTACGTGTTGCTGGCCTTGCGCGCCGAGCTGCGCGCGCGCGGCCTGTTCGACCAGGCCAGCCAGCCCCGGCTGGAGCCGCTGCTGCCCCTGGTGGCCCTGGGCACCGTGGCCGACGTGGTGCGGCTGGACGGCAACAACCGCCGCCTGGTGGCCCAGGGCCTGAAACGCATACGCGCCGGCCAGATGCAACCCGGCATACAGGCGCTGTTCGACGCCGCCGGGCGCAAGGCCGCGGCGGCCACCACCTTCGATTTCGGCTTCGCCCTGGGGCCGCGCATCAACGCCGCCGGGCGCCTGGCCGACATGACCCTGGGCATAGAGTGCCTGCTGACCGACGATGCCACGCACGCCGCCGAGCTGGCCAGGCAACTGGACGCCATCAACCGCGAGCGCCGGGAGCTCGAAGGCGGCATGCGCGAGCAGGCCATGCAGCTGGCAGAAGGCCTGTTCGATGCGGACGAGGAGCCGCCGCCGGCCATCAGCGTGTTCGACCCAGACTTTCACGAGGGCGTGGTGGGCATAGTCGCCTCGCGCATCAAGGATCGGCTGCACCGCCCCAGCTTCGTCTTCGCCGCAAGCAGCGCGCCGGGCAGGGAGCATGAACTGAAGGGTTCGGGCCGCTCCATCGCCGGCTTTCACCTGCGCGACGCGCTGGACCTGGTGGCCAAGCGCCACCCCGGCGTGATCCTGAAGTTCGGCGGCCACGCCATGGCCGCCGGCTGCACCGTGGCCGAGGAGCATTTCGAGACCTTCGAGCGCGCCTTCGCCCAGGTGGCCCGCGAATGGCTGGACGCCGCCACCCTCACGCGCCGCCTGGAAACCGACGGCCCCCTGGCGCCCGAATACTGCCGCGCCGAGCTGGTGGATCGGCTGCAGCTGGAGGTCTGGGGCCAGGGCTTCGCCCCGCCCACCTTCAGCGAGCAGGTACAGGTGCTAAGCCAGCGCCTGGTGGGCGAGGCCAAGAACCACCTGCAGATCAAGCTGCTGCACCAGGGCCAGCCCGTGGACGCCATCTGGTTCGGCCACACCGACCCCCTGCCCGAACACCCCCTGCTGGCCTTCCGGCTGGACGTGAACGAGTGGCGCGGCGAGCGGCGGGTGCAGTTTCTGGTGGAAGGGGTGGAGGCCTGATATCCCCCTCCCAGAAGGAGCGGAAGTCCAGCGCACAGCAGGTCGATCGCCCTCGCCCCTCTGGGGAGAGGGAGGGGTGAGGGGCCTGCGCCACAAACATAAAAATCACCCCGAAAGACCCACCTGGCAGGCGCTGTAAGCTCTACTTTTTAGAAGCTCTCCCAGTCATCGTCCCCACCCGCGGCCACCGGCGCCTTGGCGCTGGCAATGCGTGCCGGTGCCGGGGCGGCCGGCTTGGGGCTGGGCTTGGCGATCTGCGCGCGGGCGCCGGCTGCGGCGGCCTTGGGCTGGGGCGCGGGCATGGCGGCCTTTGCCACCGGGTGGCTGGCGACTGCCGCGCCGCTGCCCACGTTGAACACCGCCACCACCTGTGCCAGGCGCTGCGCCTGTTCGTGCATGGCCGCGGCGGCGGCGCTGGATTCTTCCACCAGCGCGGCGTTTTGCTGCGTCATCTGGTCCAGGTTGGCCACCGCCTGGTTCACCTGGGCGATGCCGTCGCGCTGCTCGGTGCTGGAGGCCGTGATTTCACCGATCAGGTCGCTCACGCGGCGCACGCTGTGCACTATGTCCTGCATGCTCTGGCCGGCCTGCTCCACCTGGGCCGAGCCCGATTCCACGTTGTCCACGCTGGCGCCTATGAGCTGCTTGATTTCCTTGGCCGCCTCGGCGCTGCGCTGCGCCAGAGAGCGCACCTCGCCGGCCACCACGGCAAAGCCGCGGCCTTGCTCGCCGGCGCGCGCCGCTTCCACCGCGGCGTTCAGCGCCAGGATGTTGGTCTGGAAGGCGATGCCGTCGATGACGCCGATGATGTCGGCG
>JAFEES010000304.1 GCA_018240995.1 Pseudomonadota bacterium
GAGGGCGACAGCGTGCCGGTGCGCGTGCACGAGCCGCTATCGGTGCTGGACATGCTGGAGGCCGGCCGCGCCATGCACTCCTGGAACCTGGACGCCAGCCTGCGCTACATCGCCGCCCAGGGGCGGGGCGTGGCCGTGCTGCTCAACTGCGGCGAGACCGGCGAGCAGCTGCTGGAACAGTTCGAGGGCAAAGCCCGCGCCGCCCAGGCGCCCGAGCGCGGCCGCATGGACTTACGCACCTACGGCGTGGGCGCGCAGATCCTGCGCGAGGTAGGCGTGGCGCGCATGCAGCTCATGGGCCAGCCGCGGCGCATGCCCAGCATGGTGGGCTACGGCCTGGAAATCACCGGATACATCCCCAAGGAATAAATCGATATGTTTGGCGCAGAAAAAGGCACGGCCGACCGCCTTGACGGCAGCAAGCTGCACATAGGCATAGTGCAGGCCCGCTTCAACGAAAGCATCACCAACAGCCTGGCGGCGGCCTGCCGCGCCGAGTTGCTGAAGCTGGGCGTGCAGGAGCAGCACATACGCCTGGTACTGGTGCCCGGCGCGCTGGAGGTGCCGCTGGCGCTGCAGGCCATGGCCGAGCGCGACGAGTTCGACGCGCTGATCGCGCTGGGCTGCATCATCCGCGGCGAGACCTACCACTTCGAGCTGGTGGCCAACGAGTCCGGCGCCGGCGTCACGCGCGTGGGGCTTGACTACCAGATCCCGATCGCCAACGCCATCCTGACCACCGAGAACCTGGAGCAGGCCATCGCGCGCCAGAGCGACAAGGGCGTGGACGCGGCCCGCGTGGCCGTGGAGATGGCCAAGCTGCTGGGGGAGCTGACGTGAGCGACGCCCCGGCACACAAGCGCCCGCCGCGCCAGTCGCGCACCGGCACCACCAGCACCGGCGCGCGCAAGGCCGGCTCCAAGTCCGGCCGCTCGCGCGCACGCGAATTCGCGCTGCAGGCGCTGTACCAGCACCTGGTGGGCGGCAACGACGCCACCTCCATCGACCTGTTCACGCGCGACCTGTCGGGCTTCCACAAGGCCGACGCCGCGCACTACGACGCGCTCTTGCACGGCTGCATCACCACCGCCCAGTACATGGACGAGCTGATCACGCCCCAGCTGGACCGCAAGCTGGCCGAGATCTCGCCCATCGAGCATGGCGTGATGTGGATAGGCGTGTACGAGTTCCAGCACTGCCCCGACGTGCCCTGGCGCGTGGTCATCAACGAATGCATAGAGCTGGCCAAGGAGTTCGGCGGCACCGACGGCCACAAGTACGTCAACGGCGTCCTGAACGGCCTGGCACCCCAGCTGCGCGCCGCCGAGGTCGAGGCCGACAAGGCCGCCGGCAAGGCCAGCTGACGCGCCCCCTTCGATTCTCTTTCGCCCGCGCGCCTTCGGCCGTGGGCAGGCCAGGTTTGCCATGAAGTTTTCCACCCGCGCCGAGCGCATAGAACCCTTTTACGTGATGGAAGTGGCCAAGGCCGCGCAAGCCCTGGCGCGCGAGGTGGCCGGCACGCGCGAGCCGATGATCTTCCTGAACATCGGCGAGCCCGACTTCACCGCCCCGCCGCTCGTGCAGCAGGCGGCGGATCGCGCCATTCGCGACGGCCTCACGCAGTACACCAACGCCCTGGGCCTGGAGGCGCTGCGCGAGCGCATCAGCGCCTGGTATGCCACGCGCTTCGGCGTGGATGTGCCGGCGCGGCGCATCGTGGTCACGGCCGGCGCCTCGGCCGCGCTGCAGCTGGCCTGCCTGGCGCTGATCGACGCCGGCGACGAGATCCTGATGCCCGACCCCAGCTACCCCTGCAACCGCCACTTCGTGAGCGCGGCCGAGGGGAAAGCCGTGCTGATCCCCACGACGGCCGAGGAACGCTTTCAGTTGAGCGCCGCCAAGGTGCAGGCGGCCTGGGGCGCGAAGACACGCGGTGTGCTGCTGGCCTCGCCGTCCAACCCCACCGGCACGTCCATCGCGCCCGATGAGCTGCGCGCCATCCACGAGGTGGTGCGCGCGCGTGGCGGCCTGACCATCATCGACGAGATCTACCTGGGCCTGTCCTACGAGGAGCAGTACGGCCACAGCGCGCTGGCGCTGGGCGATGACGTGATCAGCATCAACAGCTTCAGCAAGTACTTCAACATGACGGGCTGGCGCCTGGGCTGGATGGTGGTGCCGGACGCCATGGTGCCGGTGGTCGAGCGCCTGGCGCAGAACCTGTTCATCTGCGCCAGCACCATTGCACAGCACGCGGCCCTGGCCTGCTTTGAGCCGGAGAGCATTGCCGAATACGAGCGCCGGCGCGCCGAGTTCAGGGCGCGGCGCGATTACTTCATCCCCGAACTCAACAAACTGGGCCTGAGCGTACCCGTGATGCCCGACGGCGCCTTCTATGCCTGGGCCGACTGCACCCAGGTGGCGCACAGGCTGGGCGTCGAGGGCAGCTGGGACTTCGCCTTCGAACTCATGCGCCGCGCCCACCTGGCCATCACGCCGGGGCGCGACTTCGGCACGGCAGACACCGCACGCTACGTGCGCTTTTCCACCGCCAACTCCATGGCCCAGCTGCAGGAGGCCGTCGGCCGTCTGCAGCGCCTGATCGGCTGACGCGGCATGGCGTTCGAGTGGCCGGTGCGCATCTACTGGGAGGACACCGATGCCGGCGGCATCGTGTTCTACGCCAACTACCTCAAGTTCTTCGAGCGCGCCCGCACCGAGTGGCTGCGCTCGCTGGATTTGGGCCAGCAGCGGCTGCGGGAACTCACGGGCGGCATGTTTGTCGTAACCGACGCACGCTTGCGCTACCTGCGCCCGGCGCGGCTGGACGATGAACTGATTGTTACCGCCAGCCTGCAGGGCAGCGGCCGTGCATCCATGACAATCGAACAACAGGCGCTCCTGAAACCGCAGCAGATGAACTCCGGCAGCCAACCCACCGTGCTGTGCGAGGCCAGCATACGCATAGGCTGGGTGGATGGCGCCAGCATGCGCCCGGCGCGCATTCCAGACCCTGTTTTGCAAAGACTCTCCCCACCATGAATTCCCCGAACATGTCCATGCTCAGCCTGGTGCTCAATGCCAGCTGGGTGGTGCAGCTGGTGATGCTGCTGCTGCTGGCCGTCTCCGTGGCCAGCTGGGCGGCCATCTTCCGCAAGCTGTTTGCCCTGAAGCGCGTGAAGGCGCTGAACGAAGACTTCGAGCGCGACTTCTGGTCCGGCACCAGCCTCAACGAGCTGTTCGCCGCCGCCGCGCACAACGCCAAGAGCGCCGGCCCGATGGAGCGCATCTTCGCCAGCGGCATGCGCGAATACCAAAAACTGCGCGAGCGCCGCATCACCGACCCCGGCACCCTGCTGGACGGCGCGCGCCGCGCCATGCGCGCGAGCTTTCAGCGCGAGATGGACGTGATCGAGTCCAGCCTGTCCTTCCTGGGCTCGGTGGCCTCGGTGTCGCCCTA
>JAFEES010000305.1 GCA_018240995.1 Pseudomonadota bacterium
GGCACGCAGGCGCGCGAGTCGCAGGAGATGCCATGAGCCATTGGCGCGCGCTCACCGACACCCTGATGCCGCACCTGATGCTGGCGCCGATCGCGCTGCCCATGCTCACCGCGGCAGTCCTGCTGCTGCTGCGCGAGGAGCAGCAGCGCCTGAAATTCGCCATCAGCCTGCTGTCCACTATCGCCGGCCTGCTGGTCGCCGTGGCGCTGCTGCAATGGGCGCATCGCGGCGCGGGCGCGGCCGGCATGGGCGTG
This sequence comes from Pseudomonadota bacterium, assembly GCA_018240995.1. Classification (GTDB taxonomy): domain Bacteria; phylum Pseudomonadota; class Gammaproteobacteria; order Burkholderiales; family Burkholderiaceae_C; genus Alicycliphilus. Next base: position 255 of record JAFEES010000305.1, read on the forward strand.
TACCTGCCGGGCAACTGGCCAGCGCCGTTCGGCATCGTGCTGGTGCTCGACCGGCTGTCGGCGCTGATGCTGCTGCTGACCAGCATGGTCGCGCTGTGCTCGGTGCTGTTCGCCGGTGCACGCTGGCAGCGCGCCGGCGTGCTCTACCAGGCGCTGTTCCAGTTCCAGCTCATGGGCCTGGGCGGCGCCTTTCTCACCGGCGACCTGTTCAACCTGTTCGTGTTCTTCGAGATCATGCTCGCCGCCTCCTACGGCCTGCTGCTGCACGGCTCGGGGCGCGCGCGCGTGCAGTCGGGCCTGCACTACATCGCCATCAACCTGGCGGCCTCGTCGCTGTTCCTGGTGGGCGCGGCCATGCTCTACGGCCTGACCGGCACGCTGAACCTGGCCGACCTGGCCCGGGCCGTGCCCCAGGTGGCGGCGGCCGACCGCGGCCTGCTGCACGCGGCGGCGGCCATATTGGCCACGGCGTTCCTGATCAAGGCGGCCTTGTGGCCGCTGAACTTCTGGTTGGCGCCGGCCTATGGCGCGGCCACGGCGCCCGTGGGCGCGCTGTTCGCCATCATGACCAAGGTCGGGCTGTACGCGCTGCTGCGCCTGTGGTCGCTGCTGTTTGGCGCCGAGGCCGGGCCGTCGGCGCAATTCGGCGGCCCGTGGCTGGTCTGGGGCGGCATGGCCACCATGGCCTTTGGCGCCATGGGCATGATGGGCTCGCAGCGCCTGACGCAGCTGGCCAGCCACGCCGCCGTGCTGTCCTCGGGCACGCTGCTGGCGGCCGCCGGCTTCGGGCAGAACCTGCTCACCGCCGGCCTGCTGTACTACCTGCCCAGCTCCACGCTGGCCGTGGCCGCGCTGTTCCTGCTGGCCGACCTGGTCGAGCGCTGGCGCAACGACGGCGCCACGCTGGCGCCCTATGAAAGCGACGAAGACGCGCCCTTCCTGTCGCCCGAGCTCGTGCCCGCCGCCGGCCTGAACCTGGACGACGACGAGCAGGTGCTGGTGGGCCGCGTGATTCCCGCCGCCACCGCCCTCCTGGGCCTGGCCTATCTGACGAGCACCCTGGTGATCGCCGGCCTGCCGCCGCTGTCGGGCTTCATCGGCAAGCTTGCCATGCTCACCGCCCTGCTCAACCCGCTGGGCCTGGGGGCCTCCACCGGGGTGGTGCCGGGCCCGAGCGGCTGGGCGCTGCTGGCCTTGATGATAGGCACCGGCCTGCTGGCGCTGCTGGCGCTGACGCGTGCAGGGATTCGCCACTTCTGGGCCAGCCAGGGCCGGGGCACGCCCCGGCTGCGCGTGCTGGAAGGCCTGCCCGTGGCCCTGCTGCTGGGCGCCTGCATGTTGCTGACGCTGCAGGCCGAGGGCGTGATGCGCTTCACCCAGGCCACGGCAAACGCCCTGCATGCTCCGGACGGCTATGTGCGCGCCGTGCTCACCGCCAAGCCCCGCCCATCCACCACCCACGAGGGCGCACCGTGATGAAAAAGCTGCTGCCCGCGCCTTTGGTCTCCATCGGCCTTTTCGCCATGTGGCTGCTGCTCAACCGCTCGCTGGGCCTGGGCCAGATGCTGCTGGCCCTGCTGCTGGCCCTGGGCCTGCCGCTCATGTTCCGCCAGCTGCGCCCGCAACGCGTGCGCGTGCGCCGCCCGGTCACGGTGCTGCGGCTGTGCGCCAGGGTGATGTGGGACACCACCCTGTCCAACATCGCCGTGCTGCGCTTTCTGCTGCTGCCGCACACACGCCGCCACCCGGCGGACTTCGTGAAGATTCCGCTGGAGCTGCGCGACCCCAACGGCCTGGCGGTGCTGGCCATGATCGTCTGCATCACACCCGGCACGGTCTGGGCCGAGCTCTCGCGCGACCGCTCCATGCTCATGCTGCATGTGCTGGAGGTGCATGACCGCGCGGCCATCGTGCGCCATGTGCAAACCCATTACGAACGCCCCCTGATGGAGATTTTCGAATGAGCTCGTCCATGCTGAGCTGGGCCCTGCCCGCTGCCCTGTTCCTGCTCGTGGCCGCCATGGGGCTGTGCCTGGTGCGGCTGCTCAAGGGCCCGGCCGCGCAGGATAGGGTGCTGGCGCTGGACTGCATCTACCTCAACGGCATGCTGCTGATGCTGGTGCTGGGCATCTACTACAACAGCCCACATTACTTCGAGGCCGCCATGCTGATCGCGCTGCTGGGCTTTGCCAGCTCCACGGCCATGGCCAAGTTCCTGCTGCGCGGCGAGGTGATCGAGTGAGCGCCCAGGCCCTGCCCCTGTGGCTGGACATCGGCGTGTCGCTGCTGGTGCTGGTCGGTGCCGTCATTGCCTTCCTGGGATCGCTCGGGCTGCTGCGCCTGAAGAGCTACTTCGAACGCGTGCACGCCCCGGCCATCATCGCCACCATGGCCTGCTGGTGCGTGATGCACGCCACGCTGCTGTACTTTTCCATGACCGGCGAGGGCCTGGCGCTGCATGCGCTGCTGATCGCGCTGTTCGTGGCCGTCACCGTGCCGGTGACCAGCGTCTTCCTGATGCGCGCCGCGCTGTTCCGCGCGCGCCGCATGGGCGAGCCGGTGCCCGCCAACCTGAGCCGCAGTGCGAATGACGATGTGCGCGAACCATGACCCTGGGTTATCCCTGGCAGCACTGGACAAACATGTGGATAAGCCTCAACAAACCCTGTATCGCATTTCTAAGTGACTGATTTTCAAAGGCTTTGTTTCTGTTGCTGATTTTTTAGGCAGGTCGATCAAGAGTTATTCCGCGCCAGCTTGGACAAGCATGGGGATAACCTTGGACAACTGCTGTATGGCTGATTCAAGTGCTTGATTTGCAAGGCCCCATGCCGCAGCGCCTGTTTTTTAGGCAACCCATGCCTCCGGTAAAAACTATAAATTCAATAGCTGTTGGCGCTTTACCATCAAACGCTCGAGCCATTTTTCAATGAGTACCGCCACCCCACCCTTTTTCATCGCCCGCGTGGGCGACGACGGCACGCAGTGCGACGCCTGGGCCCAGCAGCCACTGCTGCTGTCGCTGGAGCAGGGCGGCATAGACTGGCCCAGCTCCTGCCGCAACGGCACCTGCCGCACCTGCATCGGCGTGCTGGCAGAGGGCGAGGTGCGCTACGCCATCGAATGGCCGGGCCTGACCGCCGAGGAAAAGGCCGAGGGCTGCGTGCTGCCCTGCGTGGCCTATCCGGTGAC
>JAFEES010000306.1 GCA_018240995.1 Pseudomonadota bacterium
CCAGGCCGAAAAGGCGCGGTTTTATGTTCCAGATAGCGTCGAACACTGCACTAGAAACGGCCACCCTGCTCGGCCAGCTTGGCCGCCAGGCCCGAGCGCTCCAGCAGCGACTGCACCTGGGGCTGGGCGCCCTGCAGGCGCAGGCGCCCGCCGCGCTGCTCGGCGGCCTTGAGCAGCTGCTCCAGCGCGTCCACGCCGGTGGTGTCCAGGCTCAGCAGATCGGACAGGTCGAGCAGCACCTGCACGCCCTGCGGTGCCTGGTTGATGGCGTCCTCCAGCTCGTCCAGCCTGGCCGTGGCGCCAAAGAACAGGGCGCCATGCAGGGCCCAGGCCAGCTGTCCGGGCGCGCCGCTGGCCATGGGTTCGGCGCGGAACAGCGTGGCCATGCGGCGCACGAACAGCAGGCAGGACAGCGCCAGGCCGACCTCCACCGCCACCATCAGATCCAGCACCACGGTCAGCACGAAGGTGCCCAGCATCAATAGGCGGTAATGGTTGCTGAACTGGCGCAGGCGCACGAACTCGTGCCATTCACCCATGTTCCAGGCCACGAACAGCAAGATGCCGGCCAGCACCGCCAGCGGCACATGCAGGGCCAGCGGCGCGGCCAGCAGCACGATGAGCGCCAGGAATAGCGCATGCACCATGCCCGAGACGGGCGAGGAAGCGCCCGAACGCAGGTTGGTCACGGTGCGCGCAATCGTGCCCGTGACCGGCATGCCGGCGAAGAACGGCACGACGAAGTTGGCCGCGCCCTGGGCGATCAGCTCCTGGTTGGGGTCGTGCTTGCGGTGCGCCGGGTGCGTGGCCAGCTGGTCGGCCACGCGCGCGCACAGCAGCGACTCTATGGCGCCCAGCGCGGCAATCGTCAGCGTGGGCATGAACAGCTCGCGCAGCGTCTGCCACGACAGGTCGGGCAGCGCCAGGCCGGGCAGCTCTTGCGGAATGCCGCCAAAGCGCGTGCCTATGGTCTCCACCGGCATGCCGGCGACATGCGCCAGGCCGGTCAGCAGCACCAGGGCAATCACCGGCGCGGGCAGGCGCGCAAAGGTGCGCACCGTGATGCCATCCAGGCGCAGCAGCGGCGACTTGTGGTGCATCAGGCGTGGCCAGACCCACAGCAGCAGCATGCAGGCCAGGGCCAGCGCCAGCGCGTAAGGGTTCCACTGCGCCAGGTGTCCGGAGATGGCCTGCAGCTGGCCGAAGAAATCACCCGGCATCTTGGCAATCGGCAGGCCCAGCGCGTCCTTGAGCTGCGACAACGCGATCAGCACCGCAATGCCGTTGGTGAAGCCGATGATGATGCTCACCGGCACAAAGCGCACCAGCGCCCCCAGGCGCAGAAAACCCATCAGCATCAGCAGCACGCCGGCCAGGCTGGTGCTGAGCCACAGCCCGGCCACGCCATGCTGCTGCACGATGCCGTAGACAATCACGATGAAGGCCCCGGCCGGCCCGGCGATCTGCACGTTGGAGCCGCCCAGCAGCGCCACCAGCAGACCGCCTATGATGGCTGTCCACAGCCCGGCCTGGGGCGGCAGGCCGCTGGCAATCGCAAACGCCATGGCCAGGGGCAGGGCCACCACGCCCACGGTGGCGCCGGCGCCCATGTCGGCCAGCAGGCGCTGGCGGCTGTAGCCGTGCCGGATGTCAAGGATGCGGGGGCGGAAATTCAGTGGCATTTGATAACGTGGATGCTGCCGGTCTGCCGTCAAATATAGACCTGCAGCCAGACGCAGGCTTTGCTCAAACATGAAAGGACGTGCATGACGGAGATGCCAGAGCCGCAACTGCAAGCCCCGCCGGCGCTGTCCGCGGTGCAGCAGACCATGCTCATTCCACTGGTGGCACGGGCCCTGGGTGGCGGTCTGTTTCCCGGCCACGCCTGCGGTGACCAGCAGGCCGCCGAGCTGGTGCGCCGCCTGCGCCTGCATACGGCACCCTACCTCGTGGATAGGCCCACGGTGCTCAACATCCTGTGGCGCACCAAGGTGATACGCGACGCCGGGCTGGCGTTCTTTGCGCGCCATCCCCAGGCCTGGGGCGTGAATCTGGGCTGCGGCCTGTCGCATTATTTCCAGTGGCTGGACAACGGCCAAAACACCTGGCTCGATGCCGACATGCCCCAGTCCATGGAGCTGCGCCGCCGACTGCTGGCGCCGGGCGGTGAGCGCCTGCGCAGCGCCATCATCGACCTGCGCCGGCGTAGCTGGTGGCAAGACCTGCAGCTGCCGCCGGCGGCACTGGCCCAGCCGCTGTTCATGCTCTGCGAGGGCGTGCTCATGTACCTGCAGCCGCAGCAGGTGCGGCAGGTGCTGCAGGCCTTTGCCACCCAGGCGCCGGCGGGCTCGCGCCTGGTGATAGACATCCTCGCCGGCTGCGCCGTGGGCATGGCCCAGTGGCACGCCAGCGTGGGGCCCACCAACGCGCAATTCCACTGGGGTATACGCAGCCTGAGCGAGCTGACCGATTGCCACCCGCGCCTGCGCCTGCTGGCCACGCACAGCGTGGCCTCCAGCCACGGCTGGATGGGCCTGGCCGCGGAGCGGATGTGGAACTACTGGAGCAGCACGCCGCTGTATGGGGTGGTGGAGCTGGGGGTCGAATAACCCCCAATCAAGCGCAGGGCCGCAGCGGCTTGCCCGCCAGCGCCGGCTGCAGCGCCTCCAGGCGCGGGCGCAGCGCCTCGTCCACGGCCGGCAGGTGCAGCGTGAAGCCGGCGGTGTCGCCGCGCTCTTGCACCACGCGCGCCTTGCGCACGCCCTGGGCGCCGAGCTGGCTCAGGGCGCGCAGCGCGCCCTCGGCGCTGGAATAGCGCCCCAGCGACAGGCCGGGCTCCAGCGCCGCACCCGGGCGGTCGTAGGCAACGCCCATGGCACGCAGTTCGCTGCGCCGCCTGGCCAGGGTGTCGTCGTCGGCGAACGGACCCATGTAGACCATCCAGCGGCGCGTGGCCTGTACCGGCTCCAGGCTCCAGCTGTTCGCGGGCAGGCGCACCGCGGCCTGGCGCAGCGCCTCGGCCTGGCGCGCGTCGAACGGGCCGGCTTGCAGGCAGGCCACGGGTTCGCTGGCGGCGGCGGCGGTGCTGCTGGCGGCTTCATTGGCGGGTACGGCCGGCGTTGCCTGTGGCGGCGCCGCAGGCTGCAGGCGCAGGTTTTGCGGATCGATCTGCTGGCGCAGGCGCTGCGGCTCGGACGGGCTGGCCGGAGCCAGCCCCAGGCCCTGCAGCAGCCCCTGCGACCAGGCGTAGTAGCCGGCGTTGGCCAGCAGCAAAAGAGCGAGGGCAAGGCGCAGCATCTCAGTTATCCATGGCGCCGCGTGCCACGCCCGCCCCCCGCGCCGTCATTCCCGCGCAGGCGGGAATCCAGTAGCGTTGGCGGGGCGCACTGGATCCCCGCCTGCGCGGGGATGACGATGGCAAGGGTTGGGGTGAGGAAA
>JAFEES010000307.1 GCA_018240995.1 Pseudomonadota bacterium
ATGCCGCCGACCAGCAGCAGGCCCACCGACGCATAGGCCGCCAGCGCCATGCCAAATAGCGGCGGAGCGTATGCCAGCAAAGCGCCTGCAACTATCAAAACAATACCTGGCCAGGCCGGGCTGCTGCGCCCGTCCTGCAGGCCCAGGCCTTTCAGCGTCTGCGCCGGCGGCAGCCGCTGCGCCTGGCGCGCCGGCCACCAGCCGCCCGCCAGCGCCGCAGCCAGGCCCAGCAGGCCGTAGAGCAGGGCGGCCGGCAGGCTCCAATGCAGGGCGGGCCGCACGCCGGTGAAGTAGCCGCCGCCCAGGTCGCCGCCCAGCAGGCGCAGCGCCAGCGCCGCCAGACCCGTGCCCAGGGCGATGCCGGCCAGGCTGCCGGCCAGGCCCAGGGCGGCGGACTCCAGCAGCACCAGGGCCAGCCGCTGGCGCGGCGTGGCGCCCAGCACCGCCAGCAGCGCCAGCTGCGGCGCGCGCTGCGCCACGCTGAGCGCCAGCACCGAATACACCAGGAAGGCGCCGGTGAACAGCGCCACCAGGGCCAGCACCATGAGGTTCACGCGGTAGGCGCGCGACAGGCTGTCCACGCGCTGCACGGCGTCTTGCGGCTGGGCGAAGAGCACGCCCGCCGGCCAGCCGGGCAGGGCGGCCAGCGCCTGCCGAGCGGCCTGCGGCGTGACGCCGGGGCGCAGCCGCAGGTCGATGCGCGTGAGCTGGCCGGCGCGGCCGAACAGATCCTGCGCCGCGCCAATGTCCATCAGCGCCAGCGCCGGGCCGCCTGCGGCCACCGTGCCCGCCACCGTCACCTGCTGCGTGGCCAGGCCGCTGTGCAGCGTGATGGCCTGGGCCCGGCCGGCGCCGATGCCCAGGGCCTGCTGCGCCGCCGCGTTCAGGAACACCGTGGCCGGCGCCAGCATGGCCAGGCGATCCGTTCCGGCGAAGACCTGCGGCGCCAGAGCGGGCGCCATGGCGGGCAGCAGCAGCGCGTCGGCGCCCAGCAGGCGCAGCGGCACGCTGGGCTCGGTTGCACCGGCGCCGGGGCCGGTGCTGGCACGCAGGTTCAGCTCCAGCCACGGGCTGGCCAGCTGCACCTGGGGCTGGGCCGCGACTACGGCGTACAGCGACTCGGGCAGCGCGCCGCGCGTGGCGCGCAGCTCCAGATCCGGCCGCCCGCTTGCCGAGCGCACGGCCTGGGCGAATTCGTCCAGCGCCGAGGCGTTGATCACATGCACCGCAAAGCCCAGCGCCACGCCCAGCATCACCGCCGCCACGGCGGCCGCGCTGCGCCAAGGGTGGTGGCGCAGCGCGCGCCAGGAGAAGCTGTGCAGCAGGGCGGCGAGCATGCGGTGATTGTGCTGGTTTGCGCCAGATCAAACACACCATTGCCACGGCTCTTGAAGCCAGCGAGTGAAGGCCTATATAGATTGCAACAGGCAGCGATGGTCTGCCTGGAGGCCCCGCAAGGGGCGCTTCACACCATCTGTATCAAGCAAGGAGTTTCACCATGAATGCACTGGTCGGCCGCGGTAGTTTGTTCGACGATTTCTTCAAGGACTTCGCCCCTGGCTTTTACGTGCGCCCGCTGCATGGCGACGCGCTGCCCGAGCCCTCGCAGATCAAGATCGACGTCAAGGAGGACGATGCCGCCTACACCGTGCATGCCGAGGTTCCCGGCGTGCCCAAGGAGGACATCAACGTCTCCATCGACGGCAACGTGGTCAGCCTGCGCGCCGAGGTGCGCCAGCATGACCAGAAGAAGGACGGCGAGAAGCTGCTGCGCAGCGAGCGTTACTACGGCTCCGTGGCGCGCAGTTTCCAGCTGCCGCTGGAGGTGGATGCCGCCCAGGCCAAGGCGCGCTATGACAACGGCGTGCTCACCCTGACCCTGCCCAAGAAGCAGGGCAACAAGACGCAGCGCCTGGCGATCGAGTAATTCGCTCGGGTAGTTACTGCGGCGGCTGGGGCAGCTGCCGAAAGGCCACTGCCGCCAGCGCCAGCAGCGCCGCGATGGCGGCCATCACCCAGCCGTAGGGATTGGCGCTGGCATGGGCCTTGGCCAGCGATGCCACCAGCCCCGTGAACCACTGCATGGCGGCCACGCCCAGGAACATGGCCATGGTGAACACCGCCATGGCCCGGCCCGTCAGCGCCGCCGGGTAGGCGGCGCGCACGTCGGCGTACTGCAGCACGATGTAGCCCGACAGCAGGCCGGCGAGCAGCATGCAGGCCACGTCCAGCCAGGCCGAATGGCGCAGCGCCAGCAGCATGAACAGCAGCGCCATGAGCAGCGCGCAGGCCACGATCCAGGCCCTGCGCCTGGCCTGGCCCGGGTCGATGCGGCCAAACAGCATGGGCCCGGCCAGCGCCACCACCGACAGCGCCAGCGCCACGTTGCCGCTTTGCACCAGCGAGAAGCCGTGGCGCTCCACCAGCATGGGGCCGAGCCAGAGCCCGCGCAGCGAGATCAGCGCCGCATAGCTCACCGCGCCCAGCACCACGATGCCCCAGGTGTGCGCCAGCGTGAACAGCGCGGCAAAACGCCGCACCGCCTCGCCCATGGATTCGCGCGGCGCCTGGCTGGCCGGCACGGCGGGTTCATGCACGCTGCGCCACATCCACAGCCAGGCCAGGGCCGCCATGGCGGCCAGCACCCAAAAACCCGCGCGCCACGACCATTGCTGCACCAGCCAGGCCAGCGGCGTGCCGGTGAACAGCATGCCCAGCGTGCCCAGGGCCATGGCCATGCCAGACACGGCCGCGAAACGCTGCGGCGCGAAATGCCGCGCGATGAACACCGTGCACACCAGGAAGGCCGGCGCGCAGCCCACGCCGATCAGCACCTGGCCCAGCACCAGCGGCCCATAGCCCGGCGCCAGCGCCGACAGCACGGCACCGGCAATGCACAGCGGAAAGGCCGTCAATATGGTGCGGCGCACGCCGTACAGGTCTATGCCTATGCCCATGAAGATCTGCATGGCGCCGAAGGCAAAGTGAAAGCTGGCCGCGAACACCCCCAGCGCCTGCGGCGACAGGCCAAGGTCGGCCTGCAGCGGCGTGGCCAATATGGCCGCCACGGTGCGAAAGGCCGAGCTGAGCGCAAAGCCCGAGGTCAGCGCCACCAGCATCAGCAGGGCGGTGCGCGCGGGCATGGCGGCTGTGGCGGGAGGGGCGTTGGCGTGGCCGGTGGTGGCGTCGGGCATGGGCGCCAAGGCTACCTGAATACGCACGCGCTACATGGCCTTGAACAGTGGCGCGTAGAGCCGGCTCACGGCCAGCCGCTCGGGCCGATCGCGCAGGCGCAGGTACAGGCGGGCGGCCTCGTCACGCTCGGCGCTGGCGATGGCCGTGGCGCGCACCAGCGTGCCGCGGTGCACCTGCCAGAAGACAGCCGGGTCGAGCTGCGCCGCCAGCTCCTTGAG
>JAFEES010000308.1 GCA_018240995.1 Pseudomonadota bacterium
TCCCCTCGCGGGAGAGGGTTGGGGAGAGGGGGCAGGCAAGGCTTTGCTCCCAGACCTCCCCCTCTCCCCCGGCCCCTCTCCCGCGAGGGGAGAGGGGAGGAGAGGAGGGCCCAGCGCAGGGACTTGTGTAGATGCCCGTGCCCAGGGGGGCAAGGAGCGCCAGCCATGAACCTGTCGCGCCTGTTCATCTTGCGCCCGGTCGCCACATCGCTGCTGATGGTGGCGGTGCTGATCGCCGGCGTGCTCGCCTATCGGCTGCTGCCGATCTCGGCCCTGCCCGAGGTGGACTACCCCACCATCCAGGTCACCACGCTCTACCCCGGCGCCAGCCCGGACGTGATGACCTCCAACGTCACCGCGCCGCTGGAGCGCCAGTTCGGCCAGATGCCGGGGCTGGACCAGATGTCCTCCACCAGTTCGGGCGGGGCCTCGGTGATCACGCTGCGCTTTGCGCTGGACGTGGCGCTGGACGTGGCCGAGCAGCAGGTGCAGGCGGCCATCAACGCGGGGGCCAACCTGCTGCCCGCCGACCTGCCCATGCCGCCGCTGTACAGCAAGGTGAATCCGGCCGACGCGCCCATCCTCACGCTGGCCATCACCTCGCCCACGCTGCCGTTGATACGCGTCAACGACTTGGTGGAAAACCGCCTGGCGCCCAAGCTGTCGCAGGTGGGCGGCGTGGGCCTGGTGGCGATTGCCGGCGGGCGCCGCCCGGCCGTGCGCATACAGGCCAATCCGCAGGCGCTGGCCGCGGCGGGGCTGGCGCTGGAAGATGTGCGCAGTTCAATAGCGGCGGCCAACGTCAAGCAGCCCAAGGGCGGCTTCGACGGCCCGCTGCGCGCCACCAGCATAGACGCCAACGACCAGCTGCAGTCCGCCTTTGAATACCGCAACCTGATCATCGCCTACAAGAACGGCAACCCGGTGCGCCTGGCCGACGTGGCCAACACCGTGGATGACGCCGAGAACACGCGCCTGGCGGCCTGGGCCGGCACGCCCGCCGAGGGCTCCAAGGCCGGCGTGATCCTGAACATACAGCGCCAGCCCGGCGCCAACGTGATCGAGACGGTGGATCGCGTGAAGGCGCTGCTGCCGCAGCTCAAGGAGACTCTGCCGGCGTCGCTGGACGTGCAGGTGCTCACGGATCGCACGGTCACCATCCGCGCCTCGGTGCGCGACATGCAGGAGGAGCTGCTGCTGGCCGTGGCCCTGGTGGTGGCGGTGATCTTCGTCTTTCTGAGGAGCGGCACGGCCACGCTGATCCCCAGCTTCGCCGTGCCGCTGTCGCTCATAGGCACCTTCGGCGTGATGTATCTGGCGGGCTTTTCCATCAACAACCTGACGCTGATGGCGCTGACGATCTCGACGGGCTTCGTGGTGGATGACGCCATCGTGATGATCGAGAACATCGCCCGCTACGTCGAGGCGGGCGAGCCGCCGCTGCAGGCCGCGCTTAAGGGCGCCAAACAGATCGGCTTCACCATCATCTCGCTGACCATCTCGCTGATCGCGGTGCTGATACCGCTCTTGTTCATGGGCGACGTGGTGGGGCGGCTGTTTCACGAGTTCGCCATCACCATGGCGGTGGCCATTTTGATATCGGCCGTGATCTCGCTATCGTTCACGCCCATGCTGTGCGCGCGCCTGCTGCGCCACACGCCCGAGGCAAGCCACGGCCGGCTGTACCAGGCCACGGGGCGCTTCTGGGACGCCACCATCGCCCTTTATGGCCGCGTGCTGGCCGTGGTGCTGAACCACCGGCTGCTGGTGTGGCTGGTGTTCCTGGGCACGCTGGTGCTGACCGTGGGGCTGTACATCGTCGTGCCCAAGGGCTTCTTTCCGGTGCAGGACACGGGCACGCTGCAGGCCACCACCGTGGCCGACCAGGCTATCTCGTTCGCCGCCATGGCCGAGCGCCAGCAGCAGATGGCCGAGCGCATCCTGGCCGATCCGGCGGTGAAAAGCGTGTCCTCGTTCATAGGCGTGGACGGCAGCAACACCACGCTCAACAGCGGGCGCATGCAGATCGACCTGCAACCCCATGGCCAGCGGGCCAGCCTGCCCGTGGTGCTGCGCCGCCTGTCGGACGACACCGCCGCCATGCCCGGCATGCGCCTGTTCCTGCAGCCGGTGCAGGACCTGACCATAGAAGACCGCGTGGCGCGCACGCAGTACCAGCTGCTGCTGTCCTCGCCCGACATGGCGCAGCTGCGGGCCAGCGCCCAGGCGCTGATCACGCGCCTGCGCGGCACGCCGGGCTTGCTGGACGTGGCCAGCGACCTGCAGGATCAGGGCCGCCAGGCCTATGTGCAGATCAACCGCGCCCAGGCCAGCCGCCTGGGCGTGACCGTGGCGGCCGTGGACACGGCCTTGTACAACGCCTTCGGCCAGCGGCTGATCTCCACCATCTTCACGCAATCGAACCAGTACCGCGTGGTGCTGGAGGTGGCGCCGCAGTTCAAGATCGGGCCCGAGGCGCTGGCCAGCATCTACGTGCCGTCCACGGCCGGCGCGCCGGTGCCGCTGTCGTCGCTGGCCACCATCGAAGAGCGCAGCATGGCCCTGGCCGTGAACCATGTGGGGCAGCTGCCGGCGACCACGATCTCCTTCAACACCGCGCCCGGCGTGGCGCTGGGCCAGGCCGTCAAGGCCATCGAGGCCGCGCGCGACGATTTGCGCGCCCAGGGCCAGATGCCCATCTCGGTGGACATGGCCTTCCAGGGCGCGGCGCTGGCCTTCCAGGCCTCGCTGACCAATACCTTGCTCTTGATCCTGGCGGCCGTGGTGACCATGTACATCGTGCTCGGCGTGCTGTATGAGAGCACCATCCACCCGGTGACCATCCTGTCCACGCTGCCCTCGGCCGGTGTGGGGGCGCTGCTGGCGCTGTGGCTGGCGGGGCTGGAGATCGACATCATCGCCATCATCGGCATCGTGCTGTTGATCGGCATCGTGAAGAAGAACGCCATCATGATGATCGACTTCGCCCTGGACGCGCAGCGCGAGCAGGGCCTGCCGGCACGCGAGGCCATCTACCAGGCCTGCCTGCTGCGCTTTCGCCCCATCCTGATGACCACGCTGGCGGCGCTGCTGGGCGCGCTGCCGCTGATGCTGGGCACCGGCGTGGGCAGCGAACTGCGCCACCCGCTGGGCGTGACCATGGTCGGCGGGCTGATCCTGAGCCAGCTGATCACGCTGTTCACCACGCCGGTGATCTACCTGACCTTCGAGGGCTGGGCGCAGCGGTGGAGGGCTGGCCATGCTTAATGGGGGTCAGAGTCCAATTTTCCCTATTTGGGGTCAGATTCCAATTAGTCCTTGGCTGGGTCGTTGGATGTCGCTGGCCGGGGTATGCGCCCGGCGGCGCACTCACTTTCTTTTGCTTCGCCAAAAGAAAGTAAGCAA
>JAFEES010000309.1 GCA_018240995.1 Pseudomonadota bacterium
CATCCGCAACATCGCGCTGGCCGCGGCCTTCCTCGCCGCCGAGGCCGGCACGGCCATCGGCATGGCGCAACTCACGCAGGCCGCACGCGTGGAGGGCGCCAAGCGCGAGCGGCCGTTTTCCGAGGCCGAGCTGAGGGGCTGGTCATGAGCAGAATGCACCTACCCGCGCTGACGCAGACCACCCGCGGCGCTTCGCTGCAGCGCAAATGCGCCTGCGGCGGCGCCGCCCCTGGACTGAAGGCGCAGTGCCCCGCATGCGAGCGCAAGAAGATGCTCGGCCTGCAGACGCGCACGCTGCGCGTGGGCGATGCCCAAGATGCCTACGAGCTGGAGGCCGAACGCGTGGCGCAGCAAGTCATGGCCATGCCGGGCGGCGGCGGCGCGCCGCCGCGCACCACGGCGCTGCCCCAGGCCGTGCAGCGCGCCGGCGAGGGTGCCGCAGCGGCAGGCGCCGTGCAAGCCACCGTGCCTGGTGCCGTGCAGGCCGCGCTGCAAGGGCCGGCCCAGCCGCTGGACGCCGCCACGCGCCGCTTCTTCGAGCCGCGCTTCGGCCACGACTTCGGCCATGTACGCGTGAGCGTGGATGCGGCCGCCGCGCGGTCGGTGCAGGCCCAGGCCTTCACCGTGGGCGAGCGCATCGTGTTCGACGCGCCCCATTACCAGCCCGGCACCGACGCCGGCCGGCGCCTGCTGGCCCACGAGCTGACCCATGTGCTGCAGCAGACGGGCGGCCAGGCGCTGCAGCGCAAGGTGAACGTGACCGATCCCAAGAAGGCCATCCCCGACCCCACGGGTACAGGGCTCAAGCAATCGAACGCCGAAACCATAGAAGGCTATTTGCGCACGCTGTGCTCGGACGGCGCGGTCAGCGTGGATCGCGGCAGCGGTGCGGTGGCCTTGAAGGCCGGTTTCTGTCCGCCCTTGATCACGCCGGGCGAGGCCGGCCCGCCGGCGCCGGCGCCGGTGGACAAGGCCAAGGAACAAACCGGTTGCCGCTGCCTGTGCGACATGGTGGACTCGCCCAACGACTACAACATCGAGGTCAACGACGTGGACTGGCCCCACACTTCGGGCAACACCGTGACCACGCCCTCGCCCAACAGCGACAAGCTCTGGGGCGCCGCCACGGCGAGCGGCAAGGCGCTGAACATAGACCCCTGGCTGGTGCTGGGCCACGAGTTCTGCGGCCATGCCTGGCTGGCCGAGCGCAAGCTGCCGGACACCAATGCCACGCGCGGCGAGGGCGGCCACCAGGAGACCGTGGCGCGCGAAAACGAGTTGCGCAAGGAGCATGGCATAGAGGCCCGCGGCGGCTTCAAGGATCCGTTCTGTGGCGAGTCCTTCTTCCAGGACAAGAACGCCGGCGCGGGCAAGCCGGGGCCGGTGCAATGGTCTTCGTACCTGGCCAAGTGCGAGGCCTGGCGCAAGAAGACCTACGGCGGCAAGTACAAGATCAGCGACAAGATCCCCTAAGAGGCTGGGACAGGCCATGACCACCACGCTACAGCCCCCCGTCATGCAGGTGCGCATCACCGAGGCCCGCGCGCAGCCCGGCGCCTGGCGCATAGCCTATGAGGCCTGCAACGCGAGCGACCAGACGCTGTGGTTGGTCGACGAGCCGGCGCTGACGCTGCACCAGGCTCCGGGCCGCATCGAGCTGTCCTACGCACGCGCGCCGCTGCAGGGCGGCGCCCTGCCCTTCGGCTACTTCAACCCACACCGCACGCCGCTGGCCGGTGGCGACTGCCTGCGGCGCCACATCGACATCAGCTGGCCCGCTCGCCTGAGTGCACTGTGGAACCCGGTGCGCGAGGCCGCGCCCACGCCCGGCGACTACGCGGTCACGGTGCGCGTGGGCTATGGCGAAACGCCCGAGCCGGACGCGCCGCGGGCGGGCGAGGACGTGCAAGCCCCCGTGCTGCGCTGGCAGCGCCAGGCGTTGAGCGCACCGGTCACCCTGACCATGATCGCAAGAACCGTCACGGGAGCCACGCCATGACCCGCGTCGTGCTGCACATAGACCGCCTGGTGCTGCGCGGCGTGGATGCTGCCGACGCCGGCGCGGTCGCCACCGCCATGCAGGCCGAGCTGGGCCGGCTGCTGGGCAGTGGCGCCGGCGCCGCGCTGCTGGCCCCTGGCGACCGGGCCGTGCTACGCGCCGGCCGCATCAGCCTGGCGCCCGGCGACCATGGGCCGGCCCTGGGCCAAGCGGTGGCCGCGCGCATTGCCCAGCCACAACCCCGATCGGGACGGTCGTAAGGCCTGCCATGCCCACCCGCGTACTCGCCCCCCCCACACGCCCCGCTCCCTGCGCCGGGCTGCTGCTGCGTCGGTGCGCCTGCGAACGCCAGAAGACATACGGGCTGCAGCCCAAGCTTGCCATCAGCACGCCGGGCGACCGCTGGGAGCGCGAGGCCGACCAGGCCGCCGACAAGGTGTTGTCCGGCCACGGCCAGCCGCGCCTGTCGCGCCTGACAACGCCGCCGCTGCAGCGCGAAGGCAAGGACGAAGAGAAAAAGAAAACGCCGAGCCCGGTCAGCGACGGCCTGAGCAGCGTGGCCTCCAACCTGGGCGAGAACAACCCGGCCTTCAGCAAGTTCACCGAAAGCCTGGGCAACCGCTTCATGGCCCAGCCGGCGCCGCTGAGCCTGGGCGTGCCCATCTTCCTCGGCGCCAACTACGCCTTCCTGTGGAGCATGGCGCTGGCCAACCCGGCCATGCGGCGGCAGTTTGACGACTTCAACCTGGCCATGCTGCCGGGCATAGTGCCGCAGTTCCCCGTCAAGACCTTCAAGTACCAGATCCTGGACTCCAAGCAAAGCCGCTTCGGCTTCGAAGTGGGCCTGGACGCATCCAAGCTCATGGAAGCCTTCAACCAAGGCGTGCTCAACACGCGCGTGTCCAGCCTCAAGTTCGACACCGCCGGCAAGCTCGACACCGCCGGGCCGCGGCCGCTGTCGCTGTCGGCGCTGCAGGTGCAGCTGGGCCTGTTTGGCGACGGCCTGCAGCTGTCGGGCGGTTTTCGCAACGGCATTTCGCCCTACCCCTTGATGCAGCCCGGCGGGTCGGGCGGCAACACCTCGCTGGTGATGGCGCAGTCCCCGGCCCTGCCCGACCTCTACGCCAACCAGCGCGACGTGCGCTTCATGGTGCTGCTGGACGTACCCAAGCTGCTCCATTACTTCAGCCCCGCCGCGGCCAGCGGGACCGAGCCGCTGCAACGCGCGGCGATCGACCCCGGCACGGCGACGGCGCCCGACGCAGGCGCCGCGGTGCAGGCCACGCTGGCCGGTGCCGGCGCGCCGCTGGACGCGGCCACGCGCGGCTTCATGGAAGGCCGCTTCGGCCACGACTTCGGCCAGGTGCGCGTGCACGCCGACGGCGCCGCCGCC
>JAFEES010000030.1 GCA_018240995.1 Pseudomonadota bacterium
GCACGCTTGTATAAAGCTCTGATAGCTATTTAATTGATAGTAAAATTCTGCTCAACGCCTGACGTGCGCCTCGGCCTTGGACTGGCAGGCGATGCAGCGCAGGGCCGCGGGCTGGGCCAGCAGGCGCGCCACGCCCACGCCCTGGCCGCAGTCGGTGCATTCGCCGTAGCTGCCTGCGGCCATGCGTTCCAGGGCCGCGCGCACGGCCACCAGTTCGGCATGGTCGCGCGCGGCCTCGGCGTCGCGCACCACGCTGGCGGCCATGCTGTTGGCCTGGTCGCGCGGGCTGCCGGCCGGCTCGGCATCGCCCCGGCTGGCGTCCGAGGCCACGGCCAGGGTGTCGCGCTGCATGGCGTCCAGGTCCTGCAGCAACTGCTCCTTGCGCTGCTCCAGCTGCACGCGCAGTTGCTCGCGTTGGGTATCGGTAAGGGCAGAGGTAGTCATGCGGCCAGCATGCCACCGGCGCCGCCTCCGGTGTTGATGCGCATCAAGGCCCTGGCGCGACCGTGGTTGCCAGCCAGCGGCGGTACAGCGCGGCGGCGTCCCAGGCCCCATCCGTGGCCAGATCCAGTGTGTGGGCCAGCTCCTGCGGCGCCAGCGGCTCGGCCAGCTGCTGCTGGCGTGCGAGCACGGCCAGACCGGCCTCGGACGGGTCGACGCCCGCCGCCTGGCGCGTTTGCACGCGCGCGCGCAGGCTGTCCGGCGCGGCATGGCAGTGCAGGATGGCAAACGGCAGGCCCAGCGCATGCGCCAGGGCACGGAAGTCAGCGCGCTCGCGCCGGTGCAAAAAGGCCGCGTCCACGATCACCGGGTAGCCCGCCTGCAGCAAAGTGCGCGCCCGCTCGGCAAGCAGGGCGAAGGTGCGGCGCGAGGCCTCGGGCGTGTAGATGTCCAGCCCCTGGGCGGCGGAGTCGGCCAGCGGCGCCAGGCCAAACAGGCGCTTGCGCTCCACGTCCGAGCGCAGGCGCACGGCGCCTTGCTGGAGCAGGGCCGCGGCCACCGTGGACTTGCCCGAGCCCGACAGGCCGTAGGTGATGAGCAGGCGCGGCGCCATGGGCGCGGCCAGCCGCTCGGCGCAGGCCAGGTAGTCCGGCCCCTGGGCACTGGCACCCTGGGCGGCGCGCAGCCGCGCGGCCAGGGCGCGCACCAGGGCGCGGTAGACCTCGTAGGGGCGCAGCACGGCCAGGCCGCCATGGTCGCCGCTGGCGGCCAGGTAGGCGTCGAGAAAACGCCAGGCCAGGTCGGGTCGGCCATGGGCGTGCAGATCCATGGTCAGAAAGCCGGTGTCGGCCAGCGTGTCTATCCAGCGCAGCGCGGGGCTGAATTCCAGGCAGTCGAAGGCGGTGATGGCGCCCTCCAGCCGCACCAGGTTGCCCAGGTGCAGGTCGCCATGGCCTTCGCGCACCTGGCCGGCGGCGCGGCGCGCGGCCCATTGCTCGGCCAGTGCCGGCCGGCGCGCATCGAACCAGGCGCGCAGCACGGCCAGGCGAGCGCCATCGGCGCCGCTGAGCAGCGCCGCCAGCTGATCGAGCACATCGGCAATCGCCTGGCCCACCCGAGCGGGCCTGCCCCAGTCACTGTCCGGCGGGGCCACGGGTGCCTGGGCGTGAAACTGCGCCAGGCGCAGGGCAAAGGCGTCCAGCTCCTGCCCCTGTACGCGGCCGGCGCGCAGCAGGGCGTCGAGCTCGCTGCCCGCGGCGAAGCGGCGCATGCGCAACACCCAGTCTATGGCGGCTGGTGCATCCTGGGCGCGCCCCAGGCGCGGACGCTGCACGCTGCCCAGCACCGGCAGCATGTCCAGATACAGCCGGGGCGCCAGGCGCTGGTTCAGGCGCAGCTCCTCGGCGCAGAAATGCCGGCGCAGCGCCAGGGTACTGAAGTCGGCAAACGGCAGGCGCAGCGGTTTCTTCAGCTTGTAGGCATGGCTGGGCGTGAGCAGCAGGTGCGACAGATGCGTCTGCAGGTGCTGCACCGGCCCGCCCTCGGCGGCTTGCAGCGCGGCGCACAGCCCCTGGGCCAGGGTTTGGCCCTGCTCGGGTGTCAAATCAGGTTCCAACGCAGTACCCATGGGCGGTAGCAGCTCTCAAAATTCAAGTCGGTCGGCACTGCAGCGAGTCCAGCCACTGCGCGTTGGGCCGGCCTTGGCCGGCGTATTGCTGGTTGCGCGAGTTGGCGCGCCAGATGCCGCCGCCAAAGCCCGGCGCGGGCTCGGTGCGGTACCAGAACCAGCGCCCGTCCTCGTCCTGCGCCAGCCAGTCCCAGCCGGCGGGCGCCTGCGACCAATCGGGTACCCAGTCTCTTGCTTCATCCATCTATGTTCACCTTCACGAGGCGGTCACTTCACAAAAACTTTACACGCCGCGCGCACGCTTGGCGCCCGCCCCCACTGAACCGAGGGGGGTGGCCGGTGTTCTAACATCCATGCTTGCTCACGAGCGGAGATCTGCACCATGACCAATGGCCTGAAACGCATGGCGAAGCGCCTGAGCCTTTCGCTGCTGGCGCTGTCCGCCCTGGGCGGCTGCGCGGTCTACGGGCCGCCCGCCGGCCCTTATACCTACTACGGCACCGACGCCGACGGCCAGGCCGTGTATGCGGCGCCGCCCGTGACCTATCCCGCGGCCCCGGTTTACGCCAGCCCCTATTCCCCGTACTACTACGGCCCGGCCTATGTGGGCCCACCCATCGGGCTGAACCTTGGGTTCAGCTATTGGCGCGGTGGTGGCGGCTGGCGCGGCGGTGGCTGGCATGGCGGCGGCCGCGGCGGTTGGCATGGCGGCGGCGGCTGGCATGGCGGCGGTCGTGGCGGTGGCGGGCGCCGCTGATGCGCGGCGAACCGGCCGCAAGCCTCACTCTGCCGCGCGGCGCAGCGTCTGCACCACCGGTCGCTGCAGCACCTCGCGCAGCCCCCACCAGCCCGCGGCCAGCGCCAGCAGCGCACCCACCGCGCTGCCGGCCAGCGGCACCCAGGGCCGCACCGTCCAGCTGAAGTCGAACACATAGCGCGCCAGCAGCCAGCCCACGGCCACGGCCACGCTGCTGGCCAAAAAACCTGCCAGCAGGCCCACGCCGATGAGCTCGGCGCGCTGCACCTGGCGCAGCAGGCTGGCGCGCGCGCCCACCGCGCGCATGATGGCGAACTCGCGCGCACGCTCCTCGCGCGTGGCGCTGACGGCGGCAAACAGCACCACCAGGCCGGCGGCCAGGGTGAAGGCGAAGAGAAATTCCACGGCGCGTACCACCTGGGCCAGCACGTCCTGCACCTGGGCCAGGGTGGCGCTCATGTCCACGTTGGTGACGTTGGGGAAGGCGCGCACCAGGGCGTTGTCAAAACCCGCCACCGGGGGGGCTCGATAGGCAGCCAGGTAGGTCATGGGCACGTCGGCCATATGCGCCACGGGGTACATGACGAAGAAGTTGGCGCGCATGGAGCTCCAGTCCACATGGCGCAGGCTGGTGATGCGCACCTCGCTGGGCACGCCACCTATGTCAAAGCGCAGCTGGTCACCGAGCTTCAGGCCCAGGGTCTTGGCGATGCCCTCCTCCACGCTCACGGCGCCCGCCTCCTCGCTCGTCCAGCGGCCGGCGGAGATGCTGTTGTGCGCCGGCGGCTGGGCGGCGTTGGAGAGGTTGAACTCACGATCCACCAGGCCCTTGGCGCGCTCGTCGGGGTAGTCGTCCAGGCTCACGGCGCGACCGTTGATGGCCACCAGGCGGCCGCGAAACATGGGGTACCAGTCGTACTGCGCCACGCCGGCCTGCGCGAGCCGCGCGCGAAAGGCATCGGCCTGGTCGGGCATGATGTTGATGACAAAGCGGTTGGGCGCATTCGCCGGCGTGGCCTGCTGCCAGCTGGCGATCAGGTCGGTGCGCAGCAGCACCAGCAGCACCAGGGCCAGCAGGCCCACGGCCAGGCTGGCCACCTGCACCACGGCATAGGCCGGGCGCGCGGCGATCTGGCGCGTGGCCAGCACCAGCCAGCGCGGCGCGGTGGCCTCGCGCACGCCGGCCTTGAGCAGGGCCACCGCAGCCCAGGCCAGGGCGGCAAACACCAGCACCGCAGCGGCAAAGCCGCCGACGGCAATTGCGCCCAGCTTCCAGTCGCGGCTGACGGCCAACAGCAGCGCGGCAAAACCGGCCACGCCCAGGCCCAGCACGGCCAGCGACATGGGGCGCGCGCCCCCTAGGTCGCGGCGCAGCACGCGCAGCGGCGGCACCTGGGCCAGCTGCAGCACGGGCGGCAGGCCGAAGGCGCACATCAGCGTCAGGCCCACGCCAACGCCAAAGGCCACGGGCCAGAGGCTGGCGGCGGGCAGGCCGGACTGCACCAGCCCGGCCAGCAGCCACACGAACACATGGTGCACCGCAAAGCCCAGCAGCACGCCCAGGGCGCTGGCAAACAGGCCCACCAGGGCAAATTCGAACGCGTAGGCGCCGGCAATGCTGCGCTGGCTCTGACCCAGCACGCGCAACAGCGCGGCGGCGTCCAGATGCTCGTTGGCAAAGCCACGCGCGGCCAGGGCCACGGCCACGGCCGACAGCAGCGCCGCCAGCAGCGCCACCAGGTTCAGGAATTTCTGCGCGCGATCCAGCGTCTGGCGCATCTCGGGGCGTCCGCTGTCCAGCGTCTCCAGGCGCACGCCGTGCACCCCGGGGGCATCGGCCGCCCGCGTGGCCCAGTCGGAAAAGCGCTGCACGGCCGCGGGGCTGCCGGCCACGGCAAAGCGGTAGCTGATGCGGCTGGCCGGCTGCACCAGGCCGGTGGCGGGCAAGTCCTGGGCATTGATCATCACGCGCGGCGCAAAGCTCATGAAGCCGGCGCCGCGGTCGCTCTCCAGCGTGATGATGCGCGTGGCGCGCAGCCGCGTGTCGCCCAGCAGCACATAGTCGCCCAGATGCAGCCCCAGCGTGTCCAGCAGCGGCGCGTCCACCCAGGCCTCGCCGGGCGCGGGAATGCCCTGGGCAGGAGCGCCCGGGCGCTGCGCGTCATCCGTCACCAGCACCTGGCCGCGCAGCGGGTAGCCCGGCGCCACGCTCTTCAGCGCCACCAGGCGGCTGGCGCCGCCCTGGGCGTCGGGCGCGCGCGCCATGGTGGGAAAACCCAGCGTGCCCACGCTGGCCAGGCCCAGGGCATGCGCCTCGTCCACGAAGGCCGCGGGCGTGGGGTTGTCGCTGGCCACCACGGCGTCGCCGCCCAGCAGCTGCACGGCATCGCGCGCCAGCCCGCCCTGCAGCCGGTCGGCAAAAAAGCCCACCGATGTCAGTGCCGCCACGGCCAGCGTCACGGCCACCATGAGCAGACGCAGCTCGCCCGCGCGCAGGTCGCGCCACAGCGTGCGCCAGCCCAGGGAAAGAAAGGAGGATGTGCGCGGCGGCGCACCTGCGGGGCCTGATGAATGAGACATGGCCGGGATCATGCCACCGGCCCTGGCCCGGGCGCTTTCAGGTGCTTTTGCTCACCGAGATGGTGGGGAACTTGGCCGAGAAATCCTTGGACTTGAGGGCGATCTTCACCGCCACCTCGCGCGCCACCTGTTTGTAGATCTGCGCCACCTCGCCGTCGGGGTCGGCCACCACGGTGGGCGTACCGCTGTCGGCCTGTTCGCGGATCTGCAGCGCCAGGGGCAGTGCTCCGAGATAGTCCATGCCGTACTCGGCCGCCATCTTCTTGCCGCCGCCCTCGCCAAAGATATGCTCCACATGGCCGCAGTTGCTGCACACATGCTGGGCCATGTTCTCCACGATACCCAGGATGGGCACGTTCACCTTCTCGAACATCTTGATGCCCTTCTTGGCATCGATGAGCGCGATGTCCTGCGGCGTGGTGACGATCACGGCGCCGGTGATGGGCACGCGCTGCGAGAGCGTCAGCTGGATGTCGCCCGTGCCCGGCGGCATGTCCACGATGAGGTAATCCAGATCCTTCCAGTTGGTCTGGCGCAAAAGCTGCTCCAGCGCCTGCGTGGCCATGGGGCCGCGCCAGATCATGGCCTGGTCCTGCTCCACCAAAAAGCCAATCGACATGACCTGCACGCCATGGCTCACCAGCGGCTCCATGTTCTTGCCGTCGTAGCTCTCGGGGCGGCCGCTGATGCCCAGCATCATGGGCTGGCTGGGGCCGTAGATATCGGCGTCCAGCACGCCCACGCGGGCCCCCTCGGCCGCCAGGGCCAGGGCCAGGTTGGCGGCCGTGGTGCTCTTGCCCACGCCGCCCTTGCCCGAGGCCACGGCGACGATGTTCTTCACCCCCGGCAGCAGCTGCACGCCGCGCTGCACGGCATGGGCCGTGACCTTGGTGGCGATGTTCACCGACACGTTCTGCACGCCGGGCACGGTCTTGGCCGCGGCGATGAACTGGCTGCGCAGCGCGGGGATCAGGCTCTTGGCCGGGTAGCCCAGTTCCACGTCGAAGGCGACGTCGCCGCCGTTGACCTGCACGTTGCGCACGGCGCGCGAGCTCACGAAGTCCTTGCCCGTGTGCGGATCCTTGATGCCGGCGATTGCCGCCAGCAGCGCTTGTTCTGTCAGTGCCATGGTTGTGTTGTTCGCTGGAAGTAGACGGCCGAGTCTAGCGAAGCCGCCTTGGCACTGGCGCGCCTGTGCCTATAGTCTGTCCCTATGGCGCGCGCAACTGGCGCAGCACGGCGCGCAGCATGCCGACGAAGGCCAGCAGCCAGGCCAGCAGCGCCGCGTAAAAGAACAGCCGGGGCAGGGCATCCAGAAAGCCGAACTCCATGGCCTGATCCATCTGCCAGGTGCAGGCCGCGTACATGCCCAGCGGAAACACCGCGCCCCAGTACAGCGGGTCGTAGGTCAGCGGAAAGCGGCGCACGCCATGGCGCCAGATGCCCAGCAGCAACAGCATGGGAATCCACCAGGTGCCCGAGGCCCAGTAGAACACCGTGAAGCCCTTCAGAAAGGGCAGCAGCGACACCAGGAACGGCGCCTGCGGCGCGTTCAGTATCAGCAGCGAGCCGGCCAGCGTGGAAATGGCCATGGCCCCCATGTTGATCCAGTACGGCGGCGACAGGTCGCCGGGCGAGAACGGAAAGAACAGGTAGCGGTAGACGATCAGCGCCATCATCCAGATGTAGAGCATGCCGCCCCACAGCCACATCGACAGCGCCAGCAGGTTCAGCTCCAGCCGCAGCGGCTGGCCTATGCGCGCCGCCAGCAGGGCGCTGGACACCGCCAGCGCCTGCGTGGACACCACCGCCAGCAGCCAGGCACCGCTGATGCCGCGATCCAGCGTCGGCTTGTCGCGGCGGATGGTGAAGGCCGTGAAGATGGTGTAGGTCAACACCAGCCACAGCAGCGCCGCCAGTGCCCACAGCGCAAAGCCCAGGGCCAGGTTGCCCAGCATCACGATGCACTGGCCGGCCATGATGCCCGTGGCCGCCACCATGGTGAAGTAGCCGGCGCCGCGCGCGTGATCCACCATGTCGCCAAAGAAACGCCGCGGGTAGCGCCAGGCGCGCAGCCCATACAAAACCCACAGCACCACGTACTGCACGGCGTTCAGGGCCAGCAGCGCGCGCGCCAGCAGCGGCCAGCCCAGCATGTCGGCGGCCAGGGACACGATGCCCGTGGCCATGACCAGGCCGAAGTAGGCCGGCGACAGATCCCGCAGCCCGCCCTGCCCGGCCTCTGTGCCCGGCGGCGGCGGCGCTGCGCCAGCGTTCAACGCAGCTCCAGCCGCGCCGGCCCGGCCTGCACGCCGCCTATCACCGCGGCCTGCGCGAAGCCCTCGCGCGCGAACACGGCCAGCACCTCGTCCACGCTCTCGGGCGCGCAGGCCACCAGCAGCCCGCCCGAGGTCTGCGGGTCGCTCGCCAGCGCCTGCGCCGTGGCCGGCAGGCCGCTCGCCAGCGCCACGTCGGCGCCGTAGCCGGCCCAGTTGCGGCCGCTGGCGCCGGTCACGAAACCATCCGCTGCCAGCTGTGCCACACCCGGCAGCAGCGGCACGCGCGCCCAGTCGATGGCCAGGGTAAGGCCCGCGCCGCGCGCCATCTCCAGCGCGTGGCCGGCCAGGCCGAAGCCGGTCACGTCGGTGATGGCGTGCACGCCGGCAAGCTCGGCCAGCAGCGGGCCGGGGGTGTTCAGGCGCGTGGTGGTGGCGATCATCTCGCGGTACTGCGCGTCGCCCAGCTGCTCTTTTTTCAGCGCCGCCGAATACACGCCCACGCCCAGGGCCTTGCCCAGCACCAGCACGTCGCCCGCCCGCGCGCCGGCGTTGCGGCGCACGCGCTGCGGGTGCACCAGGCCCATGGCAACCAGGCCGTAGATGGGCTCGACCGAGTCGATGGTGTGGCCGCCGGCTATCGGAATGCCCGCGGCGCGGCACACATCCTGCCCGCCACGAAGAATGGCGCCAATCACCTCGGCCGGCAGCCGGTTCACCGGCATGGCCACCAGGGCCAGCGCCATGATGGGCCTGCCGCCCATGGCGTACACGTCGGAGAGGGCATTCGTGGCGGCGATGCGGCCGAACTCGTACGGGTCGTCCACGATGGGCATGAAGAAATCGGTGGTCGCCACCAGCGCCTGGTCGTCGTTCAGGCGGTACACGGCGGCGTCGTCGGCCGTCTCTATGCCCACCAGCAGCTCGGGCGGCATGACGCCGGCCGCGCCGCTTTGCTGCAGGATTTGCGACAGCACGCCCGGTGCGATCTTGCAGCCACAGCCGCCGCCGTGCGACAGCGAGGTGAGACGGGGCGGGACGGCGATGACACTGGCTTGCATGGTGGTGGCGGACAATAAGGATGAAAAAACCGCCGCATCATCCCAGATTCACCGCCCGCCCGTGTCCCACCACCGCCCCATACGCCCGGCAGACCGCCAGGGCTTCGACAGCCTGATCGACGCACGCTCGCCCGCCGAATTCGCCGAGGACCATATCCCCGGCGCCATCAACTGCCCGGTGCTCCAAGATGAGGAGCGCGCCATCGTCGGCACCATCTATGTGCAGCAGGGCGCCTTCGAGGCGCGGCGCGTGGGCGGGGCCATGGTCGCGGCGAACCTGGCACGCCACCTGCGCCAGCAGTTTGCCGACAAGCCGCAGGGCTGGCGCCCGCTGGTGTATTGCTGGCGCGGCGGCATGAGGAGCGGCTCCATGGTGCAGTGGCTGCGCCTGGTGGGCTGGGATGCGCAGCAGCTCGCCGGCGGCTACAAGGCCTTTCGCCGCCACGTCATCGAGCAGATCGACACCCTGGCGCCGCGGCTCGACCTGCGCGTGCTGGTGGGCGCCACCGGCAGCGCCAAGACGCGCGTGCTGCAGGCCCTGGCCGCCGGCGCCTTTGCCGCGCCCGCCGCCATCAGCACCATAGACGGCCTGCGCGTGGACTGGCCCGACGGCTTTGGCCTGATCCGCGCCAGCAACACCACGCCGGTGCTGGTGCTGCGCTTCGAGGGCCATACCGACGCGGCCCTGCAGCGCATCGAGGGCGAGATGCTGGCCCTTTTGGCGCGCGTCAAGCCCGGCGCCCAGGTTGGCGGCGCGGCGCACTGAACCAGGCGCCGAGCCGGCAGCGCCCATGCAGACCATCGCCCTGTGGCTCTACAGCCTGGCCACATGGCTGGCCACGCCGTTGCTCAAACGCAAGCTGCGCCGCCGCGCCCTGAAGGAGCCCGGCTACGCCCTGGCCGTGCCCGAGCGCTTTGGCTACTACCAGTCACCCACGCAGGAGCAGGGCGGGCCGCTGGTGTGGATCCACGCTGTGTCGCTGGGCGAGACGCGCGCCGCCGCCATTTTGCTCAGGGAGCTGCGCCGGCTCATGCCCGGCATGCGCCTGCTGCTGACCCACGGCACGGCCACCGGCCGGGCCGAGGGCGCAAGGCTGCTTCAACCCGGCGACCTGCAGGCCTGGCAGCCCTGGGACACGCCCGGCGCCGTGCGCCGCTTTCTGGGCCAATTCCGCCCGGCGATCGGCATCCTGATGGAGACGGAAATCTGGCCCAACCTGGTCGCCGGCTGTCGTGCGCGGCGGGTGCCGCTGGTGCTGGCCAATGCGCGGCTGAATGACAAATCGCGCGCCGGCGCGCAGCGCCTGGCCTGGCTGTCGCGCCCGGCGTACGCCGCCCTGGCGGCGGTCTGGGCCCAGACCGAGGATGACGCCGCGCGCCTGCGCGCCGTGGGCGCGCCGGTGGCAGGCGTGTTTGGCAACCTCAAGTTCGACATGCTGCCATCGCCCGGGCAGCAGGCGCTGGGCCGCGCCTGGCGCAATGCCGGCGCACGCCCCGTGGTGCTGCTGGCCAGCAGCCGCGAGGGGGAGGAGGCCATGTGGCTCGAAGTTTTAAAGAAAAATACGGCTGTAACTCCCGTCAAACATGTGCTGACAGCTATAAATAACGAAGCGATTGGCAACATCCAGTGGCTGGTGGTACCGCGCCACCCGCAGCGCTTCGACGAGGTGTGCCAATTGCTGCAGGCCGCCGGCCTGCGCGTGTCGCGGCGCAGCCAATGGGAGGGCAGGCCGCAGGAGGCGGATGTCTGGCTGGGCGATACCTTGGGCGAAATGGCCCTGTACTACGGCCTGGCCCATGTGGCGCTGCTGGGCGGCAGCTTTGCGCCGCTGGGCGGGCAAAACCTGATCGAGGCCGCGGCCTGTGCCTGCCCCGTGGTCATGGGGCCGCACACCTTCAACTTCGCCGAGGCGGCCGAGCTCGCCATAGCCGCCGGCGCCGCCCGGCGCGTGCCTGACATGGTCAGCGGCGTGGCCGCGGCCGCCGCCCTGGCGCACGACGGCCCGCGCCAGGCGCAGCTGGCGCAGCACTGCCAGGCATTCACCCAGGCCCACCGCGGCGCGGCCCTGGCCACGGCGCAGGCCATCGTGGCGCAGCTGCATGCGTGAACCTGGCACAACGGCAACGTAGAACCGTTATGTAGTTACAATTTAACAACAAATTCCACACATTGACACCTGCCCATTCACGGGTTATCCCTAGGTAAGGGACAATCGCTACCATCATGATGGACAAGCACTACCTCACCTCCCTGTTCAACCCCGGCTCGGTCATCGTGCTGGCGGGCGATGCCGATGCCCCGGAGTCACAGACCCCGCAGGCGCGCGCCTTGCTTGAAGGGCTGAAGGCACAGAAGTTCAGCGGCACGCTGCAGTTCTTCAACATCAACACCAGCGGCACCCTGGCCGATCTGGCGCAGATCCGGGCCGACCTGGCCATCATCGCCCAACCCAACAAGGACGTGCCGGCAGCCCTGGAGATAGCCGGCCGCATGAACTGCCGCGCCGCCATGGTGTTGTCCAACGGCGTGGATGCGCAACTGGCCGAGCAGCTGCACAAGATCGCGCGGCGCGAGGGCATGCACCTGCTGGGCCCGAATACGCTGGGCATGCAGCGCCCGTCGCTGCAACTCAACGCCAGCGCCGCGGGGCCGCTGGCGCGGGAAGGGTCGCTGGCGCTGGTATGCCAGTCAGGCGCGCTCACGGCCTCCATCCTGGACTGGGCGGCCAACAACGGCGTGGGCTTTTCCAGCGTGATCTCGCTCGGCCCGCACACCGACATGGGGCTGAGCGAGGCGCTGGACTTCCTGGCCAACGACGCGCGCACGCAAAGCATCGTGGTCTACATGGAGGGCATACAGGACGCGCGCCGCTTCATGAGCGCCATGCGCTCGGCCGCCTATGCCAAGCCGGTGGTGGTGCTGAAAGCCGGCCGCAAGCCCGCGGGCAACAAGGCCGCGCAGACGCACAGCGGTGCCATCGTCGGCAGCGACGACGTCTTCGACGCCGTGCTGCGCCGCGCCGGCGCCGTGCGCGTGCGCTCCTTCGTGGCCCTGTTCTCGGCCGCCAAATGCCTGGCGTCGCGCTACCGTCCCGTGGGCAAGCGCCTGGCCATCGTCACCAACGGCGGCGGCCCGGGCGTGCTGGCCGCCGACTGGGAGAACGAGATCGGCCTCGACCTGGGCCTGCTCTCGCCAGAATCGAGCGCCAGCCTGGCGCCGCAGCTGCCGGCCCTGGCCTCGCTGTGCGGGCTGATAGACCTGTCCGAAGACGCCACCCCCCAGCATTACGCCCGGGCGCTGCAGGCGGCATTTTCCGACCGGCAGATCGACGGCGTGCTGGCCATCTTTTCCCCCAAGCCCGGCACCGACGCCGAAGGTGTGGCCAAGGCCATGGCCGATGCCAAGCGCCTGGCGCCCAAGCCGCTTTTGACCTGCTGGATGGGCGACGCCACCGTGGTGCCGGCGCGCAGGATATTGCGCGACGCGCAGATTCCTACCTTCCGCACCCCCGAGGCGGCCGTGGGCGCCTTTGGCAACATCGCCTCGTTCTACCAAAACCAGCAGCTGCTGCAGCAAACGCCGCCGTCGCTGACCACCCTGGTCAAGCCCGACATCGAAGGCGCACGCCTGGTCATCGAGAGCGTGCTGGCCGAGCGCCGCAACGTGCTCACCGAGATGGAGTCGAAGACGCTGCTGGCGGCCTTCCATATCCCGGTCACCAAGACGCTGCTGGCGCACAGCGCCCACGAGGCCATGATGATCGCCACGCAGCTGGGCTTTCCGGTGGCGCTGAAGATCCACTCGCCCGACATCGCCCACAAGTCCGACGTGGGCGGCGTGGTGCTCAACCTGAA
Organism: Pseudomonadota bacterium; assembly: GCA_018240995.1. GTDB lineage: Bacteria > Pseudomonadota > Gammaproteobacteria > Burkholderiales > Burkholderiaceae_C > Alicycliphilus. The sequence goes on from JAFEES010000030.1 coordinate 12,598, forward strand.
CAACGGCGCCGCCGTGCGCGACGCCTACAACGACATGATGCAGCGCGTGGCACGGCTGCAGCCCGATGCACGCATCGACGGCATCACCGTGCAGCAAATGGCGTGCGCGCGCCGCGGGCGCGAGATCTGCATTGGGCTGGTCAGCGACGACCCGTTTGGGCCGGTGATCACCTTTGGCGCTGGCGGCACCATGATCGAGCTGATCAACGACCGCGCCATGGAGCTGCCGCCGCTGAACCAGTTCCTGGCGCGCAGCCTGATCAGCCGCGCGCGCGTGGCCGAAACCCTGGGCGAGTGGCGCGGCGCATCGGCCGTGCAGATGGAGGCGCTGGAACAGGTGCTGCTGCGCGTGTCCGAAATGGTGTGCGCGCTGCCACAGCTGCGCGAGATGGACATCAACCCCCTCATCGTCGATGAGCAGGGCGCCGTGGCCGTGGACGCGCGCATCGCGATCCACGAAAACTCCCAGGTCAGTGGCCGCGGCGAAAGCCTGGGCCGCGACCACTATGGCCACCTGTCCATCCATCCCTACCCCGCGCGCTACGAACAGATGTGGCCGCTGCGTGGTGGCGGTGAATGCCTGGTGCGCCCAATACGTCCGGACGACGCGCAGATGGTGCAGCGCCTGGTCAAGGAACTATCGCCGGAGAGCCGCTACTTCCGCTTCGTCTCGCAGATCGCCGAGCTGCCGCCCTCCATGCTGTCGCGCTTCACCCTCATCGACTACGACCGCGAGATGGCCCTGGTGGCCGTGCAGCGCGAGCGCCTTGTGGACGAGGAGGGCGAGGTCAGCTACAAGGATCGCATCGTCGGCGTGTCGCGCTACGTCACCAACCCCGACCACAGCAGCTGCGAATTTGCCCTGCTGGTGGCCGACGACCTGGCCGGCAAGGGCCTGGGCTCGCGCCTGATGTTCAGCATCATGGACGTAGCCCGCGACCGCGGCCTGGCCGAGATCCAGGGCCTGGTGCTGGCCAACAACCCCACCATGCTCAAGCTCATGCGCCGGCTGGGCTTTGAGGTGCGCGCCTTCGAGGACGACCCGGAATTCAAGCTGGTGGTGCACCAGCTGTAGGCTTGGTGCAGCCTCACCCGATACGCCGTCCTGGCGTGCGTATCGGGTGGCATGGGCCAAGGGTTAACGCATCAGCAACGCGTCCACCGCCGTCACATCATCGGCCGTCAGCGTGCCCGCCACCTGCTTCAGACGCAGCGTGCCCACAACCACGTTGTAGCGTGCCGCGGCCAGGTCGCGCTTGGTTTGGTAGAGCTGGCTTTGTGCGTTGAGCACGTCGATGTTGATGCGCACCCCCACCTGGTAGCCGAGCTTGTTGGCGTCCAGCGCGCTCTGGCTGGAGGCCTCGGCCGCCTGCAGCGCGGCCACCTGGCTCAGGCCCGATTGCACGCCGAAGAAGGCGGCACGCGCGGCCTGAGCCACGGTGCGGCGCGCGTTTTCCAGGTCGGCGCGGGCCTTTTCTTCCAGCGACAGGGTTTCCTTGACGCGGTTTTGCACGGCAAAGCCGGCGAACAGCGGCAGGTTCAGCGCCACGCCTATGCTGGCGGTGTTGGTGCGGGTGTTGATGCCCGGCATCAGGACGGTGCCGTTGGGCGTGCGCTGTATGTTGTAGCCGGCCTGCAGGTCGACCGTGGGCAGGTGGCCGGTCTGGGCCTTGGCCGTTTCCAGCTTGGCCACGTCCAGCGCCTGCAGGGCCTGGCGCACCTGGGGCTGGCGCTCTTCTGCGGTGCGCACCCAGTTGCTCACGTCATCGGGCTGCACGGCCGGCAGCTGCACGGGTTGCGCCAGGGGCAGGGGGGCGGTGCCGCTGCGGCCCACCACCTGGTCGAGCGCCAGGCGCTTTACGCGCAGGTCGTTGTCGGCGGCAATTTCCTGTGCCGTGACCAGGTCATGACGCGCCTTGGCCTCGCGCTCGTCGGTGACGGTAGTGGTGCCGACCTGGAAGTTGCGCTTGGCCGCGGCCAGTTGCTCGGCCACGGCCGCCTTCTGGGCGCGCACGAAGGTCAGCGTGTCCTGCGCCGCCAGCACGTCGAAGTAGGCCTGGCTGACGCGGATCAGCAGGTCTTGCTCGGCGCCTTCCAGCTGCGCCTGGGCGAAGTCGACGCCGCGCTGGCCCTGCTCCAAGG
>JAFEES010000310.1 GCA_018240995.1 Pseudomonadota bacterium
CGAGGCGCTGACGCGCATCACCGGCGAGAAGCAACGCCTGGCCGCCAACACGGCGCTGGCGCGCTCGATACGCCATCGTTTTCCGTATATCGACCCGCTGCACCACCTGCAGGTGGAGCTGATTCGCCGCTGGCGCACCGGCCAGGGCGACGAGCGCGTGCAGACCGGCATCCACATCTGCATCAACGGCATTGCGGCGGGGCTGCGCAATACCGGGTGAGGCGGCACGCCGTCAGCAAACCGGCCGCGCAACGCCCTTGTTGGTGGCGTCCACGGTGCCCAGCAGGTTCCTCCAGTAGCTGGGCAGGCCCGACCAGGGGCTGCCTATGGTCTGATCGGTGACGTAGACCAGGCCGGTGTTCAGGCGCGGCCGGTTGGCGTCGGTCACCAGGCTCTGCATGTCCGAGCAGGTGCTGGCCGTATGCACCAGCATGCCTTGGGCGGTGTTCTGCTTGTCGTAGACCCAGGCGTTGGCGGGCTGGGGATTCACCGCCTGGTAGCTGGTGGCGGGGCCGGTGTAGGTCACCAGCATATCGGCCAGACCGGCGTACTTCGCGGCAGGGTAGGCGCCGGGGTTGCCGATGACCTTCAACCCCTTGCCATTGGCGTAGCTGTAGATGGCCTGGAAGAAGGGCAGGCGCTGCTCATCGGTGGCCATGCCATCCAGAAAGATGCCGTCGAGTTGCTTGGGGTAGAGGGCGATGTACCTGTCTATGGTGACGCTGACATCGGTGCTCGAAATCGCCGCATTGGCACCGCCGCCGGTGGCCACGTAGCCAAACACCTTGGCGCGGGGCTGGGCCGTCTTGAGCGCGGTGATGGCGGCGATGAGCTTGTCGTCGGCCTTGGTGATGGCGGCGCTCATGATGCCAGTGGTGGCGTTGTCCGGCTTCACGACGATGTTCAGCGCCACGTCGGGGTAGCTGGTGGCGCCGTCGGTGAGGGCCGTCCAGGCGGCGGCGTTGGAGCCGGCGCTGAAGTAGGCGGGTACCAGCAGTTCCAGCTGGTTGGGCACGGGGCGCACGTAGGCGGCAAAACTGGCGGCGGCGGTGTTGTTGGCCGTCGCCGTGGCGGAGACGCGCATGGGGCCGGTTGGCGTCGCGGCCGGGATGCTGAGCGAGGTGGCTGCGAGCCCGCTGCTGTTGGTCGCGACTTGCACCGGGCTGACGCTGCCGGCGGAGGTGGTGAAGGTGACGCTGAGATTGTTGGCATTGCGGCCGTCGATCTCGGCCTGGACGTTCAGCGCGTTGTTCAACGCGCCTCGGTCGAAGACATTGGCTTGGGGCTCGGTGAGGAAGCTCAGGCTGACGATGCCTGACGGCGGCGGCGGAGGAGGGGCGGGCGCGGGCGGTGGGTTGGTTTTTTCCGTCCCGCCGCCGCAGCCTGCCAGGGCGGCAGCCAGGGACAGCAGCAAGGCCAGTGAATATGTGGTGCGCATCGTCGTCATATGGGGCATCTTGTTGCAGTTGTGAACGCATGTTAGGTGAGGCCCCGATGGCGAAAGCGCGGCTTTGGGCCGGAAAGCCATGGCTATTGCATCGATTGCCCACGGCCTGGCTACCTATCATCGTGGTCATGCCCTCACCCATCCCCTGCACTGCGGCCCTTGCGGCCTTGTTGGCCGCGGCCTTGCTGGCCGGATGCGGCAACCTGGACGTGCCGCGTGCCGACAACTACCCCGCCACGGGCCAGAAGAAGGCGCGGGCGGTGCATCACTGGGACGTGCTGGCGGCCGACGTGGCCGCGCGTGTCGCCGAGAAGACCGCCGCCTGGCCGCCGGGCGAGCAGGCCATCCACGTCACTGTGGCCGATGGCTCAAGCTTCAACCAGGGCTTTTTGAAACTGCTGCGGGTGCGCCTGCTGGACAGGGGCGTTGCCCTGTCCACGGTGCCCACGGGCGTCGAGCTGGAGGTGCAGACCCAGGTGGTGCAGCACCGCACGGCCCTGCGCCAGGGCGTGCCCATTGCCACGCCCTGGACCATGCTGGGCGCCGGCATAGGTGTGTGGCGCGACTGGGAGACGCATTACTCCGACCGCGTGCTGCTGCCGGGCGTGGCCACGGCCATAGGCGTGGGTGCCGGCCTGGCCATCGACATCGCGCAGCGCCACACCCAGGGCGCCGCGGCGGGCGGGCCGACACGCACCGAAGTGCTGGTCACGACCATCTTGAAGACCCCCGAGCGCTACCTGGCGGGCTCGGCAGACATGTACTACATCGAACGCGACGACGCCGCGCTGTACCAGCCGGAGCCGCCACCTCCCGCGCCGACGGCGCTGCGCACCTGGGCGGTGGCGCCATGAGGCGGCGCGACGCCATGGCGGCCATGGGCCTGGCGTGCGCCGGCATGCTGACGGGCTGTGCGCAGTACTACTACGGCCCAGCGGCGGCGGCGGCGCCAGGTGCGCAGGATCTGCTGGCCCTGAACCGCGAGGCGGCCGATGCGCTGCTGGCGCAGGTGGCACTCGACCCGGCGCAGCCGGTGATCGTGGCCACCGTGGTGCAGCTGGACAGGCTGGACGCATCCTCGCGCCTGGGGCGCCTGTTCTCCGAACAGCTGGGCGGGCGCCTCGTGCAGCGTCGCCTGCGCGTCACCGAGCTGCGCATGCGCGACAGCCTGGCTCTGCGGCCCGGGCAGGGCGAGCTGCTGCTGTCGCGCCAGGCACAGGAGGTGGCCCGCGCCCAGGCGGCGCAGGCGGTGCTGGTGGGCACCTATGCGGCGGCGCCGCAGGCGGTGTATGTGAGCCTCAAGCTCGTCGGCGTGGGCAATGCCGTGCTGGCGGCGCACGACTATGCGTTGGCCCTGGATGGCAATGTGCGCGGCCTGTTGGCGGCTGGAACGTGACGCCCGCAGGTCTGTAGTGACACTGATTTTGATAGCTGCTTGCGCTTGCTGGAAGTAGCTTGTGGCGATTTTTATCTGATATTGCCGTCATGCCCGCGCTGGCGGGCATCCAGTCTCCACACGGGGCCCTGGATCCCCGCCTTCGCGGGGATGACGACGCCACGCGCAAGCGCTGGATGCCCGCCTGCGCGGGCATGACGCTGTCCTCTGGGGCAGGTGCCTGATCAGGCTTTGCAAGAATCAATGCAGCGTCAGGGCGCCGGCACTCTTGCTCTTGCCGGCGCGCGCCGGCGGGTTGCACAGGCCGCAGGTGTAGTGGCGGTTCTCGTACAGCTCGGTGACGAACTGGCCGCTGCACTGCGAGCACTTGGTGCGGGTGAGCATGCCGGCATCGACGAACTTGACCAGGCGCCAGGCGCGCGTGAACGACAGCAGGGGCTCGATCTCGGCGGCGGCGACCTGTTCGTTGTACAGACGGTAGGCCTTGGTGAGCAGCTCCACGCTGTCCAGGCTCACGCCCTTGGACAGGTATTCGTAGATGTTGA
>JAFEES010000311.1 GCA_018240995.1 Pseudomonadota bacterium
GCCCAGGGCGTGGCTTTGGCTGGCCAGCTGCTGCGCGTCTATGAGCACGCCGTTGCGCTCTATGCGAAACAGGGTCTCGCTGCAGGCCATCTCCAGCTCGTAGATGGCGCGCAGCCTGGCGTCGGCCGCAAGCTGGGGCCAGAGCACGCGGTGCACGTCAAGCGTCTGGTCCGAGTCCTCGCACGAGTAGGCTGCGGCCTTGTCCACCGCCACCTGGGCAAACGGGATCTGCTTGGCGCCCTTGCCGCACAGGTCTTCGTAGTTAATGCCCTTGCGCCCCGTGTGGCGCTCGGCAAGACTCGCCAGGCCATGGGGCTTATGCACCTCCAGCACATAGCTTTGCAGCATGGTGTCGTGCGCGTAGCCGCGCACCTGCACGCCGTGGTTGGCGAACACATGGCGGTCGTACTTGATGTGCTGGCCCAGCTTCAAGCGCGCCGGGTCTTCAAGCCAGGGTTTCAGGCGCGCCAGCACCTCGGCCAGCGGCAGCTGCGGCGGCGCGTCCGGGCCGTCGTGCGCCAGCGGGATGTAGGCGGCGGCCCCCGGCTCCACGCTGAAGGAGATGCCGACGATGGCGGCACGCAGCTCGTCCAGTGACGTGGTCTCGGTGTCGAGAGCCACCAGCGGCGCGGCCTGCAGGCGCGCCAGCCAGTCGTCCAGCTGCGCCCAGGTGAGGATGGTGTCGTAGGCCACGTCGCGCTGCTGGGCCTGGGTGGCCACGTTGCTGGCGTCGGGCTGGGCGAACAGGTCACCGCTGGCGGGCTGCGCCTCGGGTGGCAGCGCGCGGGCCAGGCTCTTGAAGCCGTATTTTTGATAAAAATCGGCCAAGGCGGACGCCTGCTGTGCGCCTACAGCTATTGCATCCATAGCTGGCAGGCCGTCCACATGGCCACTCAGGTCGCAGTCGGTCTTGATGGTGACAAGCTCGCGCGCCGTCGGCAGCCAGGCGAGGGCCCCGCGCAGGTTGTCGCCGGCCACGCCCTTGATGGCGCCGGCGTTGGCCACCAGCGCGTCCAGCGAGCCGTATTCCATGAGCCACTTGGCGGCGGTCTTGGGGCCTACCTTGGGCACGCCCGGCACGTTGTCCACGGTGTCGCCCACCAGGGCCTGGAAGTCCACCATCAGCGCCGGCGGCACGCCGAACTCGGCCGTCACCCCGGCCACGTCGCGGCGCTTGCCGTTCATGGTGTCGATGATGGTGATGCGCTCGTCCACCAGCTGGCTCAGGTCCTTGTCGCCACTGGAGATGACCACGCGCAGGCCCTGGGCCGCGGCCGTCTTGGCCAGCGTGCCGATGACGTCGTCGGCCTCCACCCCGGCTATTGAGAGCACCGGCCAGCCCAGCAGGCGCACCACCTCGTGGATGGGCGCGATCTGCGCACGCAGGTCGTCGGGCATGGGGGAGCGGTTGGCCTTGTAGTCGGCGTAGATGTCGTCGCGGAAGGTGGGGCCAGGCGCATCGAACACGCAGACCGCGTAGTCGGCGGGCACCTCCTTGGCCAAGGCCTGCAGCATGTTGACCATGCCGCGTATGGCCCCCGTGGGGCTGCTGGCCGGGTCGCCGGGCACCGCGCGCAGGTCGGGCATGGCATGGAAGGCGCGGTAGAGGTAGCTGGAACCATCGACCAGCACCAGGGTTTTGGTATCGCTCATGGGGAGATTGTGCACATAAGCCCCGGGCAAAACCGGCACAATTGCAGGTTTCGACGGGCGCGCCATGCGGCGGCGCACCGCGCCATTCACGACTTCCGCCACCATGAAATACCTCGTTGCACTGCTGGCCTGCGCCGCCTCCACCCTGGCCCTGGCCGATACCGAGCTCAAGAACGTGCCCCCGCTGCTGCAAAAGACGCTCAAGGTGGGTGGACTGAACTCGGCGCAGTTCGACTCCGGCGTGCTGCGCGTGCAAACCAACAAGAGCGAGGTCACCGAGCTGGTCTACCAGACCTTCGTGTTCCACAACATCTGCGCCCAGCAGTGGTATGAGCCGCAGCAGTTTGCCAGCCTGGGCCTGGCCCGCGTGGAGCTGCTCAACGACAAGGGCCAACAGGGCTTTGCCTTCGACGCGCGCGGCGATGTCTGCGCCGAGATGGGCAAGCTGGGCAAGAACTTCCGCAACTTCATCGCCCAGCACAGTGTGGCCTGCACGGGCGGCAGCTGCCCGCCGCAGCGCTGATGCAAGCGGCCTTGGCGCGCCTTGCGGCGCCCTGCGCACGGCCTACAATTGCAGCATGTGCGCCGTTTATTGCTCCTTGCTGCTGGCTTTAGCCGCAGTCCCTGCCCTGGCCCAAAATGTGGGTCAAAACCAAGCCCCAGCCGCGCCAGGCGTGCGTGACGAGCTATTGAATCAGGAAAAGCCCAGCCGCCTGGATCAGCGCATCGAGCATATTCGCATCGAAGACGCCGGCAGCCGCGTGGACGAGGTGCGCGTGGGCGGCCAGACGCAAAGCATCACGGTGCAGCCCAAGACCGGCACGCCCATGCCCCCTTACGAGGTGCAGTCCAACGACGGCGCGCGGGCATCGCGTGGCAACAACGACTCGGGCACCGTGAACGCACCGCGGGTGTGGAACCTGCGCAAGTTCTGACCTCCCGCTGGCACCCCGCCAGTCCCGCCGCGGGCCCGCGCCCGCCCGCTTCTCCCGCCGCACGCTTTTTTTGCTGACCCATGGCCGTTTTCACCGAAGTCTCCAACAAAGAGGCGCGCGAGCTGCTGCGCCGCCTGCAACTGGGCAAGCTGCTCACACTGCGCGGCATAGAGGGCGGCATAGAGAACACCAACTATTTCGTCACCAGCGAGCAGGGCGAATATGTGCTCACGCTGTTCGAGCGCCTGACCGCCGAGCAGCTGCCGTTCTACCTGCACCTGATGCACCACCTGGCGCACGCCGGCATTCCCGTGCCCGACCCGCAGGCCGACAAGTACGGCGAGATCCTGCACCAGGTGGCCGGCAAGCCCGCGGCCCTGGCCACCAAGCTGCGCGGCAAGAGCCAGCTGGCGCCGCAGGCGCCGCACTGCGCCGCCGTGGGCAACATGCTGGCGCGCATGCACCTGGCGGCGCGCGACTATGAGCGCCAGCAGCCCAATCTGCGGGCCCTTCCCTGGTGGAACGAAACCGTGCCCGTGGTGCTGCCGCACCTCGCGCCCGAGCAGGCCGCGCTGCTCACATCCGAGCTTGCCTACCAGAACCATGTGGCGGCCGGCAGCGCCTACGCGGCCCTGCCGCGCGGGCCCATCCATGCCGACCTGTTCCGCGACAACGTAATGTTCGAGGGCGAGGAGCTCACCGGCTGCTTCGACTTCTACTTCGCCGGCGTGGATACCTGGCTCTTCGACCTGGCCGTGTGCCTGAACGACTG
>JAFEES010000312.1 GCA_018240995.1 Pseudomonadota bacterium
GACCCCGAACAACTTATACCCGTGGAGAAGCCCATCATGAAGACGCTCGTCAAACTCTCTCTGGCAACCCTGCTGTCCGTGGCCGCATGCTGGGGCACGGCGCAGACGCTGAGCAGCATCCGGGGCAGCGATGTCTCGACCGTGGACCAGGCCCCCGAGATCAAGAACTACCAGGGCAGCAAGCCCGGTGGGCAGGCGCTGATCCAGCGCAGCTTCGAGCAGCAGCCGCCGCTGATCCCGCACAAGGTGGACGGTTTTGACGACATCACCGCCGAGGAAAACACCTGCCTGGACTGCCATATCCACAAGGAGGTGCGCGGCCAGAAGATCCCGCAGATCAAGGAAAGCCACCTGATCAAGCCGGTCAACCCGAACGACCCGCAGGTGAGCAAGGCCCGCTGGCAATGCAATTCCTGCCACGTGCCGCAGATAGACGCCAAGCCACTGGTGGAAAACGTCTTCAAGGGCAGCGCCAAAAAATAAGGCCGCTCAGGGCGGCCCGCCAATCGCCCCGGCCCACGCCGGGGCAGGATCATTTCTTGTCGCGCAGCTCGCGCCGCAAAATTTTGCCCACCGGGGTCTTGGGCAGCTCGGTGCGGAACTCGATCACCTTGGGCTGCTTGTAGCCGGTAAGGTTGGTGCGGCAGTAGTCGCGCACCTGGGCCTCGGTCAGGGCCGGGTCTTTCTTCACAATGACCAGCTTCACGGCCTCGCCCGTCTTCTCGTCGGGCACGCCAACCACGGCGCATTCGAGCACGCCGGGGATCAGGGCCACCACGTCCTCCACCTCGTTAGGGTAGACGTTGAAGCCGCTGACCAAAATCATGTCCTTCTTGCGGTCGATGATGCGGGTGTAGCCCTGCTCGTCCATGATGCCGATGTCGCCCGTGCGCATGTAGCCGTCGGCGGTGAAGGCGCGCGCGTTTTCCTCGGGCTGGTTCCAGTAGCCGGGCATGACGTTGGGGCCGTGGATGCAGATCTCGCCGGCCTGGCCCGGCGCCAGGCTGGCGCCGGCGTCGTCCTTGATGGCGATGCGTATGCCGGGCAGGGGCAGGCCTATGCTGCCGCTGAAGGCGGTGGCGGTGACCGGGTTGTTGGTGCCTATGGCGCAGGTCTCGCTCATGCCCCAGCCCTCGATCATGGTGCTGCCGGTGAGTTTTTGCCACTGCTGGGCCGTGGCCTCGCTGGCGGCCATGCCGCCGGCTTGGGACACGCACAGGCGCGAAAAGTCGAGCCGCCGAAACCGCTCGTTGTGCAGCAGGGCGTTGAACAGCGTGTTCACCGCCGGCAGCAGGTGGAAGGGGCGTTTTTTCAGCACCTCGACGAACTTCGGTATGTCGCGCGGGTTGGGGATCAGCGTCAGGCGCGAGCCCTGGCGAATCGCCAGCAGGCACAGCGTGAGCGCGAAGATGTGGTACAGCGGCAGCGCGGCGATGCTGTTGATGCGGCTGGCCTCGCCCACCCGGGCCAGGGCCGGGCTGAACCAGCTTTCTGCCTGCAGCGTGGCGGCGATGATGTTGCGCTGCGTCAGCACCGCGCCCTTGGACAGGCCCGTGGTGCCGCCCGTGTATTGCAAGAAGGCGGGGGTGTCGGGGGTGACCTGCGCCGGCCGCAGCCTGCGGCGCGCGCCCAGCGCCAGGGCGCGCTTGAAGCTCAGCACCTGCCGCCCGCCAGCCAGGGGCAGCGCGTAGGCCGGCACCATCTTTGCCAGGTGGCGCACGGCAAAGCTGATCCAGCGCCCGTAGACGGGCCCGAGCAAGTCGCCCAGCGAGGCCAGCACCACATGCTGCACGGCGGTGTGCTCCAGCACCTCGGCCAGGGTGTGGGCGAAGTTCTCCAGGATCACGATGGCGCAGGCGCCGGAGTCGTTCAGCTGGTGTTCCAGCTCGCGCGCCGTGTATAGCGGGTTCACGTTCACGCAGGTGTAGCCGGCGCGCAGCACCGCCGCCATGGTCACGGCGAACTGCGGCACATTCGGTAGCATGATGGCCACGCGCGCGCCCGGCGCCAGCCCCTGGCCCTGCAGCCAGGCGCCCAGCTGGGCCGACAGGCGGTCGAGCTCGCCGTAGCTCAGCCAGCGCTCCATGCACACCGAAAACGGCTTGTCGGCGTGGCGCGCGAAGGACTCTTCGAGCATCTGCGCCACCGACGGGTAGGCGTCGGCGTCGATGTCGTGCGGCACGCCGGGGGGGTAGTTCTTGAGCCAGATTCTGTCCATGAGGAGCCTTGTGAAGATTGCCCGGATTGTCAAAGTTGCGGCTGGCTTGCCCTACCGGGCTTGCCCCAGGGCCGGTCTCGCGGGCGACAGGGCATGAGCAACGCACGCTGGCAGCGCTGGCTGGCGGCCTGCCAATGGCTGCTGATCGCCGCCTGGGTGCTGGGCTTTTGGCGGCGCGGCGCGCTGCTGGCATTGGCCGGGCTGGTGCTGGTGCCGTTGCTGTGGCGCCTGGCCATGCTGCCGCAGTTCTTGCTCATGGCGCGCGTGTGCCGTAACGACGCCCAGCCGCCGCCCGGCCCGGCCCGGCTGCTGCGCGCCTGGTGGGCCGAAGCGCGTTGGGCCGGCCTGGTGTTCGGCTGGTGGCAGCCGTTTCGCGAGCATGCCCAGCCCGACTGGCTGCCGCCGCGCCCGGCACAGTGGCCCGCGCCGCGCGGCGTGGTGCTGGTGCATGGCTATCTGTGCAACCGCGCCTTCTGGACGCCCTGGTTCGCACCGCTGCGCGCGCGCGGCCATGGCTTCGTGGCCGTGACGCTGGAGCCGGCCTTTGGCTCCATCGACGACTACGCCCCCGCGATTGACGCCGCCGTGCGCCGCGTGACCGAGGCCACGGGCCGCGCGCCGCTCATCGTGGGCCACAGCATGGGCGGCCTGGCCATTCGCGCCTGGCTGCGCGCCACGCCCGGCGCCGCCGCGCGTGTACAGCGCATCGTCACCATAGGCGCGCCGCATCATGGCAGCTGGCCCGCGGCCTACGCGCACAGCACCGCTGGCCGGCAGATGCGCCTGGACAGCCCCTGGCTGCGCCAGCTACAGGCCCAGGAGCCGCCGGCGCTTGGCGCGGGCTTTGTCTGCTGGTACTCCAATTGCGACAACGCCGTCTACCCCCCGGCCATGGCCCAGTTGGCGGGGGCCGACAACCGCTACCTTGCGGGCCTGGCGCATGTCGAGATGGCGTTTGACGCACGCGTGCTGCACGATTGCCTGGAGTTGCTGCAGGCCGCGTAGGCAGTTTAATTGGGGTCAGATTCCAATTAAATCTTGGTTGGGCTGCTGGATGTTGCTGGCCGGGATGTGCGCCCGGCGGCGCACTCACTTTCTTTTG
>JAFEES010000313.1 GCA_018240995.1 Pseudomonadota bacterium
GATTTCCGCCTGCGCGGGAATGACGGCGGTGGTGCGAGCGTGGCGCCCCGGCTTCATGCCCTGCGGGAGGCGCGTGGCGCCATGGATAGCTGAGATGAAAGACATCATTTTCTACCTGGACTTCGTCTCGCCCTATGCCTGGCTGGCCTTCGAGCGGCTGCCGCAACAGCTGGAGGGCCTGTCCTATCGCCTGAGCTACCGCCCGGTGCTGCTGGGCGCGCTGCTGAACGCCCATGGCAACCCCGGGCCGGCGGGCATTGCCCCCAAGCGCGCCTGGACCTACCGCCATGTCAGCTGGCTGGGCCACAGCCTGGGCGTAGCTCTGGACATGCCGGCGCGCCACCCCTTCCACCCGCTGCCGCTCTTGCGCCTGGCGCTGGAATGCAGCGACGACGGGCTCATCAACCGCTTCGTCGCCGGCAGCATCCTGCGCCATGTCTGGCAGGGCGGCTCGGACGCGCTGGATCCGGCGCGGCTCGATACGCTGCGCGCGCTGCTGGCCGAGCAGCTGCGCCAGGATGCCGACGCGCCCGAGCGCGCCAAACAGCTGCTGCGCGCCAACACCGACGCCGCCGCCGCGCGCGGCGTGTTCGGCGTGCCGGCCTTCGAGGTGGACGGGCGCCTGTTCTGGGGGCTGGACAGCCTGCCCATGCTGCGCGCCTGCCTGGATGGCGACACCTGGTTCGCCGCGCATTGGGACGCCGCTGCAAGCGTGCCGCAAGGCTTGGGCGCTTGAATCGGGGCAGGAGTCCTGCCCATGCCCAACGCCTTCAATTTTTCCGCATCCCCTTTCGACTGCCTCAGCGCCGAGGAGCAGGCGCTGGTGCGCGACAACGTGGACATTGCCTACTACCCCGAGGGGGCGGTGGTGCTGGACGTGGGCAACGCGCCCGAACACCTGTTCGTCATCATCAAGGGCTACGTCACGCAGACCGAGGGCGACGAGCTGCTGGCCACCTACGGGCCCGAGGACTGCTTCGACGGCCGCGGCCTGGTCGCCGGGCGCGTCAGCAGCCGCTTCGTGGTGGCCGAGGAGCTGGTCGCCTACCAGCTGGCGCGCGCCACGGTCAAGGATCTGATCGCGCGCAACCGGGGCTTTGGCGCGCTGTTGTTTTCCGACCTGGGCAACAAGCTCACGGCCCTGGCGCAGCGCGCCGAGCAGCACCAGATGCAGTCGCTGACCCTGGCGCGCGTGGACCAGGCCTTTCTGCGCCCGGCACATGTGGTGCCGGCCAGCACCGACGTCGTCTCCGCGGTGCGGCTGTTCCAGGAGCAGCGCACCACCAGCGTGCTGGTCAGCGGCCTGGCCGATGGGCTGGGCATCTTCTCCAACACCACGCTGCAGCGCGCCGTGCTCGACGGCCGGCCGCTGGCGCAGATCAGCGTCGGCGAGCTGGCCAGCAGCCCGGTGGTCACGGTGCGCGCGGCGGATCAGATCGGCGACGCCATGGCGCTGCTGCTGCGTGCGCGCGTGCACCGCCTGGCGGTGCTGGGCGAGGACGGCCAGGTGCTGGGCATTCTGGAGGCACTGGATCTGTTCAGCTACCTGGCCAACCACTCGCACCTGATCACGGTGCAGATCGAGGAGGCGCGCGACCTGGCGGCGCTGGAGTCGGCCGCGGCCCAGATCACGCGCCTGGTGTCGGCGCTGCACCGCGGCGGCACGCGCGTCGCCCTGGTGGCGCAGCTGGTGCAGCAGCTCAACGCGCGCCTGTTCGAGCGTGCCTGGCAGATGATCGCCCCGCCCGATTTGTGGGCCAACAGCTGCCTGTTCGTCATGGGCAGCGAGGGGCGCGGCGAGCAGCTCTTGAAGACCGACCAGGACAACGGCCTGCTGCTGCGCGACGACTACCAGCCACCGGCCGACCTGCAGGCCATCTGCGACCGCTTCTCGCAGGCCCTGGCCGGCTTTGGCTACCCCGAATGCGCCGGGCGCATCATGCTCAACAACCCCGACTGGCGCGGCTCGGTCGGCGAGTTCAGCGACAAGGTGCGCGACTGGCTGCTGCACCCCCAGGGCGAGAGCCTGATGTACCTGGCCATCTTCATGGACGCCCACGCCGTCGCCGGCAAGGCCCAGCTGCTGGCCCAGGTGCGCCAGCGCCTGTACCAGCTGGCCACCGACAACGACGCCCTGGTGGCGCGCTTCGCCCTGGCCATAGACGCCTTCGGCGGCGCCGCCGGCTGGTGGAACCGGCTGCTCAGCCTGGGCGGCGATGCCGACCTGGTGAACCTGAAGAAGGCCGGCATCTTCCCCATCGTGCACGGCGTGCGCAGCCTGGCGCTGGCGCGGCGCATCACCGTCACCGGCACCGTGGAGCGCATTGCCGCGCTGCAGGGCGAAGGGCAGCTGGACGAGGCTATGGCGCAGGAGCTGGTGCAGGGCCTGCACTTCCTCATGGGCCTGCGCCTGCAGGCCGGCCTGGCCGAGCTGGAGCTGCAGCGCCCGGTGACCGGCAATGTCGATCCACAGCGCCTGTCCAGCCTGGAGCGCGACCTGCTCAAGGACACGCTCTCCGCCGTGAAGCGCTTCAAGGCCCTGCTGCACCAGCGCCTGCGCCTGGACGCCGTATGAGCCGCCACTACAGCCAGGCCGCCCCGCTGTGGTGGGAAAAGCTGCGCCGCTGGTGGCTGGTGTACCACCTTGGCGAGCCCGAGTTCGCCCCGATGTTCGACCCGCCGCCACACGACGAATGGGTGGCGCTGGACTGCGAGACCACCGGCCTGAATACGCGCAGCGACGAAATCATCTCCGTCGGCGCGGTGCGCATCGTCGGCGACCGCATCCTGACCAGCCAGCGGCTGGAGCTCTTGATACGCCCCGAGAAGGGCGTGTCCGCCGACAGCGTGCGCATCCACCGCCTGCGCGAACGCGACCTGGAGGGCGGCCTGCCCAAGGACGAGGCCATGCGCCGGCTGATGCGCTTCATAGGCAGCCGGCCGCTGGTCGGCTACTACCTCGAATTCGACGTGGCCATGCTCAACCGCGCCATCTGGCCGCTCCTGGGTATGGGCCTGCCGCAAAAGAAAATCGAGGTCTCGGCCATGTACTACGACTACAAGTTCAAGCAGCTGCCGCCCTACCAGCAACAGGCCACCACCGAGATCGACCTGCGCTTTGACACCTTGATGCGCGACCTGCAGCTGCCCCAGCGCGAGGCCCATGATGCGCTGAACGACGCGGTGATGGCGGCCATGGCCTTCATCAAGCTGCGGCGGCTGCGCGGTGAAAATTGAAATAAAACGGTTTTCCTTACGTCTAGGCTGAAGTTCCGCGCCCTTCGAAGAGGGCCGACGCCGGCAAGTCCTTGTCGCACCT
>JAFEES010000314.1 GCA_018240995.1 Pseudomonadota bacterium
ACGTTTTTGCTCAGGATATTGCGCTGCACCTGGCTGGAACCGCCGTAGATGGTGAAGGCGCGGCATTCGAGGAAGGGATAGAGGATGTCCATCTCCTCGCCGTCCACATCGACGTCACCCAGCAGGGCACCCAGGTCGCCGGCTGCTTCCACCATCAGCTCGGTAACGCGCTGGCAGGTTTCCGTGGCCCAGATCTTGAGCATGGACACCTCGAAGCCGAAGCTGCCGCCGGTGCGCATGATCTGCGCGAAGCGCTCGTAGGCCGAGGCCGAGTCGAGTACGTCCATCGTGACCTGCGTGAGCTTGTCGGCGAAGGCCGGGTCGCAGACCTTGCCGCTGGCCTCGGCCAACTTCTGCAGGCGCAGCAGGGCCAGCATGGACTGGCGCGGCGAGCCAGACCAGATGCGCTCGAAACCGAGCAGCGCCTTGGCTACGTTCCAGCCATCGTTGAGCTCACCAACCATGTTGGCCACCGGCGTGCGCACATTGTCCAGGAACACCTCGCACAGCTCCTCGTGGCCAGCAATATTGCGGATGGGCCGCACGATAACGCCGGGCTGGCGCATGTCGATCATGACGAAGCTGATGCCCGCCTGCTTCTTCACCGTCTTGTCGGTGCGCACCAGGGCGAACATGTGCGTGGCGTCGAAGGCCACGCTGGTCCAGATCTTCTGGCCGTTGATGACGAACTCGTCCCCCTCGATGCGCGCCTCGGTGCGCAGGCTGGCCAGGTCGGAGCCGGCGTTGGGCTCGGAGTAGCCCTGGCACCAGGTGTGCTCGCCTGCCAGGATCTTGGGCAGGAAGCGCTGGCGCTGTTCGTCGGTGCCGCGTGCGATCAGCAGTGGGCCGATGTTCATCAGGCCCTGATCCATCACGCGCGGCGCGCCGCTGCGTTCCAGCTCCTCCAGGTACACCAGTATCTTGGACTGGGTCAGACCCATTCCGCCCCACTCCCTGGGCCAACTGGGCACGAGCCAGCCGTACTTCGACAGGGTCAGGTACCAGTCCTTGACCTCCACCCACCGGGGCCGGCGGCTCAGATGGCGCAGATGCCGCGGCACATGCTGCTGGAAGAAGGCTGCGGCGATGCGCCGGAATTCCTCATCGCCGAGGGCGTTCCAGTCTTTCGGGGTACCTTGCTCGTTCATGACTAACCTCAAATACCCTTGAACACCGGTGGACGCTTTTCCAGGAAGGCCTTGGCCGCCTCGTGGTGATCCTGCGAGTTCAACGACAGCATCTCGTAGGTGATGGAGGCGTCCAGGATCAGGTTCAGCTGCTGCTTGATCCATTTGTTGACCGACAGCTTAGTCCAGCGCACGGCCAGCGGCGGCAGCGCATTGAGCTCGCGGGCGATCTTCATCGCCTCTTCCAGCACCTGTTCGGCCGGGGCCGCGTGATTGATCAGGCCCATGGCCTGCGCCTCGGCGCCGCTCATCAGCTTACCGCGCATCAGGAATTCCTTGGCACGGTTCGGGCCCACCAAAATGGGCCAGATCACCGCGCCGCCGTCGCCGGCCACCAGGCCCACCTTGACATGGGAGTCGCCGAACTTGGCCGTATCGGAAATGACCGTGGAGTCCGCGAACAGCGCCAGCGTGGCGCCCAGGCCCACGGCGTCGCCGTTGATCGCGGCGACGATGGGTTTTTCCACCTCCAGGATGTTCTGGAACAGGCGCTTGGTCGAGGCCGGCGTGGCCAGTGCGAAGCGCCAGGCCTCTTCGGTGCCGAAGCGGTTGACCATGCGCTTGATGTCACCCCCGGCGGAGAAGATCTTGCCCGCACCAGTTAGCACGATCACGTTCACCTGCGGGTCGGCCTGCAGGTCCAGCCATACATGCTCCAACTCCGCATGCATCTCGGCGTGGATGGCGTTGCGGTTGTCGGGCTGGTTCAGCATGAGGGTGGCGATGCCGTTGTCACACTGGATCGACAGGTACTGGTAACGCGAGTAATCAGGGGTCATAGGGGCCTCGGTTGGTCTGGTTAAATCCACTGAGTGGACGTCGTTCCGTTTTCAGAATATATTCTCTCTTCATGAAATTCGATTGTCAAGTTCTGCTTCAGGCTCTCCTGGACAAGGAGGCCATTCGCGACTGCCTGTACCGCTACTGCCGAGGCGTCGACCGCGCCGACGAGGAGGTGCTGCGTTCCGCGTACTGGCCCGACGCCCAGGATCGCCACGGCGCCTACGTGGGCGACGTGGAAGGTTTTTTTGCACAGGCGCTGCCGCGCCTGCGCGCCGGCGGGCGGGGTGTGCACCAGATTTCCAACATCCTGATAGAGCTGTGCGGCGACATCGCCGCGGTGGAAAGCAGCTTCCTCGCGCTGCAGGTCAACGCCGCGACGCCGGCACAGGAGACCTTCCTGTGCGGCCGCTATCTTGACCGATTCGAGAAGCGCGAGGGCCAGTGGCGCGTGGCAGACCGCACCGTGGTGTACGACTGGATCGAGGAGCGCACCCGCCCGGAGCTGGCGCAGGACAACGACAGCCTGTTCGGCAAGCGCCAGCCCAATGGCGGACGCCTCTCGAAAGACCCCCTGTACTCCTTCCTGGACGCGGTGCGCGCGCGCCGCTGATCCCCCTTCGGGAAGACGCCATTTGACAGCACTGCCTGTCGAGATTAAAAATTGGAACTAGTTCCGATATATAAAAATTCAGACATTCATCCGGCCGCAGGCAGGCAAATCGACCTTCACCAAGGAGACACCATGGAAGATCACTCGAACGGCATCTCGCGACGCCACGCCCTCACAGCCCTGGCTGTGGCGGTCGTCCCCTGGGCCACCGGCGCGGCCAGCGCCGACACCTACCCCAGCAGGCCGATTCGCATCATCGTGCCCTATGCCGCAGGAGGCTTCACCGACATCGTGGCGCGCCTGGTGGCGCAGAAGATGTCCATCAAGCTGGGGCAGCCGGTGGTGGTGGAAAACAAGGCCGGCGGCTCGACCATCATCGGCGCCGAGGCGGTAGCCAAGTCGGCCCCGGACGGCTACACCCTGCTGATGGCGGTCACCACGACGATCTCCACCAACCCCTTCCTGTTCAAGAAGCTGCCCTACAAGCCCTCCGACTTCGTGCCGGTGGCGCTCACCGGGCTGACCCCCTTTGTGCTCAGCGCGCACCCCTCCGTGCCGGCCAACACGCTGGCCGAACTAATCGCTCTGGAAAAAGCCAAGCCCGGCACCCTGAACCTGGCCACGCTGGGTACGGGTAGCTCCACCCACCTGGTGGGCGAGATGTTCAACAGCCTGGCCGGCGTGAAACTGAACATGATTCCCTACAAGGGCGCGGCCCCCGCGCTGAATG
>JAFEES010000315.1 GCA_018240995.1 Pseudomonadota bacterium
TGCCAAATCCGTCGCCTGTCCCGGCCTAGCCACGAACTCGACTGGCCCGCGACGCTCGAATGCATCTCCGGCTTGCACCGTCACCACGTCCGCCCCCCCCCGGCGCAACGCCTCGACCACCGGATCCGCCGTGTCGCGCACCAGGACCAGCCAACGCTCGCTTCCTGGGAGAAGCGACGATCGTCCCTCGCGTGCACCGCGGCACCAGACCGGCTGTCGCGTCGTAAGAGAAGCAACAGCGACAGGCGCGGCGTCGCGCTGCGGCAGCGTGCCGCTCTTGGCGAACGGATACGTGGGCAAGGAGACGCGCGCCCGCGCGGCGTCCTGGTGCAGCAGCTCAAGCCGCAGCGGCGCGCCTGCTCCGTGCAAGACACTAACCAGCCCGAGCAGCCATGCTCGAGGGTCGGCAAACGAGCCAGGCGCACTCCAGACGCGCAGGTCCTGCCGCGCGAGCGACCTCATCGCCCTAGCCAGCCCACCAGATGGTCCGAGATCCACGGCAAGGTGCCCGGCATGGTTATCAAGGCGCCGCCCCAGCATGTCCGCCAGCGTAACCCTGTCGATGGGCCGGGCCGCATGCGCCGCCCAGAATCTCGCGTCCGCACGCTCTCCGGCTTCTAGCACGCACCCTGCGGATGGCGACAGCCAAGCAGCCGCTGCCATACCGCTGGCAAGGCCCTCGTAAATCCGTGGCGCCAGTGAAGGCAAGATGCCGGCACCTGCGCCCGACTGTACCGGTTCCCAAGGTATCCCCATCCGGTCAAGCCGCGCGCACAATCCCCCGATCGCGACGCGAGGGCCACCCACCACGGTGGAGGCACGACTAGCGATCGCAATGACCGTCAATCCGGGAACAAGTTGCGGTGCGACCGCGGCAGCGCTCAATGCGACCTGGATGGACACGTCGTCTCCACGTTGCGTCGCGGTTGCCAATCCTCGGCACACGGCCTCGATGCCGGCCTCTTGATCAAGCACGCCCGCGAGCATGGCCGCAGCCCATTCGCCCAGTCCTTCGCCGCTGAACGCATCGGGCGCAAGGTCCATTTCGGCCAGGGTTTGCACGAGCGCCAGCGACAGCGCGAGCGACGCGAAATCGGAGTCGTCGCGCGCCGTACCCGGACCGCCACGACGCAGCACGAGATCGGGCCCGCCAGCGCCGCGGATCCGGTTAGCGACCTGCGTGAAATGCGTGAGAAAGGCCGGAAACGCCTCGCACAGCACCCGGGCGGTTTCAGCCGCGCGCGGGTCGCGGTCCGGCAGCAGCAGTAGCACGGTTGGTCTCGCGGCGGCCGCGACCGGCGTCGCCAGGCGCAACGCCCGCGATGCATCCCGAGGATCGGCTGCGACCACGCTGATGCGATGCGGCAGCGGCTCGCGTCCGACATGTAGCGTATAGGCAACGTCCGCAAGGCAAGCACTCGGCGAACCGTCGAGCCACGTCGCGAGATCCCGCGCGCGCCGCACGCATGCCTGCGCAGTCGCGGCGGTCACGGTCAACAGTTGTGCCCCTTCGGCGCTGTGGTGGGCAGCCCGAAAGGACGCAACCGGAGCGGCAACGGCCGGCGCGGCACTGGGTGGCGCCTCGACGATCAAATGCGCGTTGGTCCCTCCGATGCCGAACGAACTGACACCGGCCCGCCTGCGCTCACCGGGAGGCCATGCGCAGGCATGGCGCACCACGGCCAGGCTGCGCGCGACCTTGTCGCTGGTGCTGCACGCCCCCTTCCCCAGCGTTGCCGGGATTGTCTCCGCACGGAACGCGGCGAGCAACTTGAGCAGACCCGCCACGCCTGCTGCGGCGTCTACGTGGCCGATGTTGCCCTTGCAGGAACCGATCGGCAGTGGCGGACCGCGACGTCCGTCGAACACGTCGGCGAGCGCGCGCAGTTCGATGTCGTCGCCCACCTGTGTGCCGGTGCCGTGGCCTTCGACGTACATCACATCTTCTGCGGTGAGCCCCGCCGCCGCGATCGCCTCGGCGACCACGGCGGCCTGCCCGGCCTGTGAGGGCGCTGTGAATCCCGCGCGCGCGCGACCGTCATTGTTGACTGCAGAGCCGAGAACGACGCCAAGAATGCGGCTGCGATAGGCGACGGCATCCTCCAGACGCTGGAGCACCACGATCCCTGCTCCGCTACCGAACAGCGTGCCGTCGGCATCTTCGGCGAAGGGTCGGCATGCGCCCGATCGCGATGCCACGCCGCCCTTCGGGGCAAGATAGCCCGTGCGCTGCGGCATCCGCACCGACACGCCGCCCGCCAAGGCCATGTCGCAGAGCCCTCCACGTAACGCTTCACAGGCTTCATGCACAGCGACCAGGGAGCCTGAGCATGCGGTCTGGATGCCCATGCTCGGCCCGCGCAGGTCGAGACGATAGGAGATCGCGGTCGGCAGGAAGTCGCCGTGGTTTACCAGAGCGAGCGCATCCACGCCCAGCGATGCGCGCAGCTCCGGTGCGGAAAGGTATTCGAGCAGGAAGGTACTGGGAGAACTGGCCATATACAGCCCAACCGCATGATCGACCGCGGCCGGCATGATGGCGGCATCCTCGAGCGCCGCGTAGGCGCACTGCATGGCGACTCGCTGCTGTGGATCCATAACCTGTGCGGCGCGAGCGGTATAGCCGAACAGATCCGCGTCGAAGCACTCCGCGTCCATCAGTGGAGCGCACACGCCCACCCAGTCGGGGTCCGCCGGATCGATGCCGCGAGCGCGAGCAGGCTCGGCGTCATCGCGCGCTACGGGCTCAAAACCGGTGCGACCTTCCGCGAGCAGCCTGGCATAGGCATCGAAATCCCGGGCCCCGGGAAACCGGCAGGCCACGCCCACGATAGCTATATGGTTCCTGCGATCACTCATTCCTGCTCCGTCGCGCGCGCCGCCGATCGCCGCGCAGCGCGCCGCGCCGCGCCGCATCATCGCCGCAGCCACCCTCGCCCTCGCGGAAGAGCATGAAGGCGGCGAATGCTGCGATCGTGGGGTATTGATAGAAATCAGGCACCGTCAGGCCGGCGACACCCTTCGCTTCCAGGCGGTCGAGCACTTCCAGCGTGAGCAGACTGTGCCCGCCGACATCGAAGAAGTTGTCATCCGGGCCCACATCGTCGCGACGCAGTACCGTCCGCCAGATATCGGCGAGCAAGCACTCGCGTTCGTCCATCGTGCGTCGCGCCTGCGGCGAGGGGACCGGCATCGACAACAGTGCGCGACGGTCGAGCTTGCCACTCGGCGTGCGCGGCAGCGCATCCACGGTCTGCAGCCGCGCAGGCAGCATGTAGCCGGGCAAGGTCTGCGCCAGTTGCATCCGCAG
>JAFEES010000316.1 GCA_018240995.1 Pseudomonadota bacterium
CAGGGGCTGCTGCCGCATTCGCTGGCGCTGCCGGGGCGTAGTGACTCGCGCCTCATCGTGTTCACGCGCGATGGGGTGGTTCTCTCCCACCCGAACCTGGAGCGCGTGCTCGGCCCGGTGAGCGAAGAGCCCGGCCTGGCCCAGGCCTATGTGCGCTGGCGCAACGCCGACCAGCCCTTCGCGGGCAGCGCCTTCACGCAGCCTCTGGATGAGCATGTGGTCAGCCTGGCCGGCGTGCCCATGCCGCAATGGGGGGTGGCGCGGGTCAGCGACGCGCGCGCCATGCTCGAACCCTTGCAGGACGCGCAGCAGCGCGCCTGGGGCCAGGTGGCCATGGTCACGGGCGGGGTGGGCCTGCTGGCTGCCCTGCTCATGCTGTGGCTGGCGCGGCCGCTGGCCCTGCTGCGCCTGCGTGCCAAGGCCGCGACCGATGGCGATGCCGGCGAATACCGGGTGCCGGCCCCGGCCGACGAGCCCTGGCCGCGCTCCAGTGGCGAGGTGGACGACATGGTGCGCATGTGCACCCAGTTGCTGGAGGGCCGGCGCAGGTCGCAACGCAGCGCCGAAACCCTGGTGCGCCAGCTGCAGGCGGTGCTGGAGCATGTGCCCCTGGGCATAGCCGTGGCGCGCGCCGAGCAGGTGGAGGTGGTGAGCCAGCAGGTGTGCCGGCTGCTGGGCTACACGCCGCAGGAGCTGCAGGGACGCAACCTGATCGAGCTGCTGGCCCCGCAAGATGGCGCTGTGGATCTGGCGCAGCAGGTGCACGAGGCGTTTGCCGCGCATGGCGCCTTCGATGGCGAGCTGCCCCTGTTGCGCAAGGACGGCGGCACGCTGTGGGGGCGCGTGCAGGGTCAGCTGGTGCAGCCCGGCGAGCCCGGGCGCGGCGTGCTGTGGACACTGCAGGACGGCAGCGCCGAGCGCGAGGCGCGTGCGCAGCAGGCCTGGGAGGGCAGCCATGACGTGCTGACCCAGCTGCTCAACCATGCCGAGTTCGAAAGGCGCCTGCAGGTGCTGCTGGCCCAGCGCGGGGCGCAGCCGGCGGGGGCCCATGAAGGCCAGGGCGTGCTGCTGTTCATGGATGTGGATCATTTCACCGTGGTCAACGACCTGGCGGGCCGCGTCGTGGCCGACGATGTGCTGCGCCGCCTGGCGCGCCTGCTGGAGGCCGAGGTGCAGCACAGCGGCTGGGCCGCGCGCCTGGGCGGCGACGAATTTGCCGTGCTGCTGCCGGCCAGCAGCCTGGCCAATGGCCAGGCCGTGGCCGAGCGCCTGCGCGCCACCGTGCAGGCCTGGGAGCCCGCCTACCAGGGGCGCGGCTTCACGCTGGGCCTGAGCATAGGCCTGGTGCCCCTGGTGCCGGGGTTGCGCAACGCGGCCGCCGTGCTGCATGCGGCCGACATGGCCTGCTACGAGGCCCAGCGCGCCGGGCGCAACCGGGTGCAGGTGGGCGAGGTGCGCATGACCGCCTGACCGCCTGACGCGGCCGGGCCGTGGTGGTAAATTACTATCAATAAGCTAGCTTCCAGCGCGCATGGGCCCGGCCCCGCATGGCGGTTTGCTGCAAAATAACAATTTGAAAAATTAGGAGACAATCGCGGCATGAACCCCTCACCCCCACCTGCTCCCGCCGCCGCACAGGCGGGGGCGCCGCCGCGGCTGCAGTTGACGGGCATCACCAAGCGCTATCCGGCCGTGCTGGCCAATGACGCCATTTCGCTCAGCGTGCAGCCCGGCGAGGTGCATGCCGTGCTGGGCGAGAACGGCGCCGGCAAGTCCACGCTGATGAAAATCATCTACGGCGCCGTCAAGCCCGATGCCGGGCAGATACTCTTCGACGGCCGGCCGGTGGCGGTGCGCAACCCGCAAGAGGCGCGCCAGCTGGGCATTGCCATGGTGTTCCAGCATTTCAGCCTGTTCGACACCCTGACCGTGGCCGAAAACGTCTGGCTGGGCCAGGACAAGCGCCTGCCGCTGGCCGAGGTGGCGCGCCGCGTCGAAGCCACGGCCGCCGAATACGGGCTGGACATAGACCCGCAGCGCCCCGTGCACACGCTCTCGGTGGGCGAGATGCAGCGCGTGGAGATCATCCGCGCGCTGCTCACGGCGCCTAAGCTCTTGATCCTGGACGAGCCCACCTCGGTGCTCACGCCGCAGGCCGTGGACAAGCTCTTCGTGGTGCTGAAAAAGCTGGCCAGTGAGGGCTGCTCCATCCTCTACATCAGCCACAAGCTGCACGAGATTCGCGAGCTGTGCAGCGCCTGCACCGTGATGCGCGCCGGCCGGGTGACGGGCGTGTGCAACCCGGCGCAGGAGTCCAACGCCTCGCTGTCGCGCCTGATGATTGGCGCCGAGCCGCCGCAGCTTGCGCACCGTGCGGTGGTCGTGGGCGACGTGGTGCTGCGCACGCAGGGCTTGAGCCTGCCGGCGGCCGACCCGTTCGGCGTGCCCCTGGTGGCCATAGACCTACAGGTGCACGCGGGCGAGGTGGTGGGCATTGCCGGCATCTCGGGCAATGGGCAAAAGGAGCTGCTCTACGCCCTGTCGGGCGAGGATCAGCGGGCGCAGCCGGCCATGGTGCAGCTGGCCGGCAAACCGGCCGGGCGCCTGGGCCCTAGGCGGCGGCGCGGCCTCGGCCTGCACTTCGTGCCCGAGGAGCGCCTGGGCCGCGGCGCCGTGCCCAGCATGAGCCTGGCGCACAACCTGCTGCTCACGCGCGGCAACGCCGTGGGCGCAGGCGGCTGGTTGCGCATGGCTCAGTTGCAGCACCAGGCGCGCGCCATCATCGAGCGCTTTCATGTCAAGGCCGGCGGGCCCGACGCAGCGGCCAAATCGCTGTCGGGCGGCAACCTGCAGAAATTCATCGTCGGGCGCGAGATCGACGCCGGCCCCAGGCTGCTCATCGTCAGCCAGCCCACCTGGGGCGTGGACGTGGGCGCTGCGGCGCAGATCCGCGGCGAAATCTTGCAGTTGCGCGACAAGGGCTGCGCGGTGCTGGTCGTGAGCGAGGAGTTGGACGAATTGTTCGAGATTTGTGACCGGCTGCATGTGCTGGCCAAGGGGCGGCTGTCGCCCAGCGTGCCGCGCGCCGAGGCCAGCGTGGCGCGCATAGGCGAATGGATGAGCGGCCTGTGGCATGCCGAGGTGCAGCAGCACCTGGGTGGGGGCAAAGCCGAGCAGGGGGGCAGCCATGCTCAAGCTTGAGGCGCGGCCCCAGACCTCGCGCCTGTGGTCTTACGGCTCGCCGCTGCTGGCGCTGGTGATCACGGTGTTGATCGGCGTGGCCC